>CACYCV010000038.1 GCA_902772955.1 uncultured Ruminococcus sp. | reverse complement strand
CATAATATGCTCACCTCTTTTTGAGTGTAGCATATCTTTCTTCAAATGTCATTAACATTTTGTTTACTCATTCAAAAACCCTGGTGCCGGAGTGTCTGAGTATTGTAATTTGAAAGAGATTGTATTATAATAAGGGAAATGTGTGTCCTTGTAACAATCATCCCATGCAAAACCTGTCAAGAAGATCGTATGACAGCGGGAATCTACCGCGGTTAAGTATAATCAGGTGCTCTCCGGAAAACCTTCTTCCCGGCATTTCCAACGGGAGCCAAGAGAAATGGATAGGAAAAGCTATGTTTAAATTAATGCATCGTCTGATGATCCACCGGAGGATCATTCTGTTCTTATGTGACATGGTTCTGTGGAACCTTTCTTATTATCTCTCCTTTTCAATTCATCGCAACCAGCTTTCTTTGCAGGGCGCAGAGCCGTTTCTGACGGTAGGGCTCCCGGTGCTGAACCTTTCTTTCGCAGTGGTATTCCTGTTGTTTCATTTGTATGATAAAATGTGGAGATATGCCGATACAGAGGATTTTTTCTATGCTGCCATTGCTTCCCTGTCGGCTAATGTGGTTTTTATGACCGTTATGATGCTTGTCGGGCATTGGAATCCCTCTGCGGCACTGCATTCCAAGATTATTATTCTGAATGCTCTGATGTCTACTCTGTTTGTGGTGCTGTTCCGAATCATTTACCGTCTCAACAAGATCCTGGAAAGGCGTAATCTTGCCCGCAAAGCCAAAAAACGGCTGATGATTGTAGGCGCCGGTGAAGGAGCCTTGTCTGTGCTGAGTGAGCTTTCCAAAACTCCCGGCAATGAGTACATTCCTGTCTGCATTGTGGACGATGACAAAGAAAAGCTTCACCGCCGCATTGCCGGTGTCAGGGTGGCAGGTACAACCTATGAAATCGAAGAGCTATGTGAGGCACTGGACATCGAAGTGATTCTCTTCACCATTTCCCAGATCAGCATCACGGATAAAAAGCGAATCCTGGACACCTGCGCCAATACCCATGTGGAAGTCAAGATTATTCCCAACATTTATAATCTGATGACATCCGGGGTTCCCATTACCTCCTCTATCCGTCAGGTTGAGGTGGAGGATCTGCTGGGCCGTGAGCCGGTAGTGTTTGATACCGAAAAGTACGGAAGTTACCTGGTGGGGCAGACCGTTCTTGTTACCGGCGGCGGTGGTTCTATCGGATCGGAGCTGTGCCGCCAGATTGCCGCACTCAAGCCGAAGCATCTGATTATTCTGGATATCTATGAAAACAATGCCTATGAAATCCAGCAGGAGCTGATCCGCAAATACGGTAATGATCTTTCCTTTGAGGTACAGATTGCCTCTGTCCGGGACAAGAAAAAGCTGGAGCATATCTTCCGTACCTGTTCGATTGATGTCGTTTTTCATGCCGCAGCCCATAAGCACGTTCCCCTCATGGAAACCAATCCGGAGGAAGCTGTGAAAAACAATGTGTTCGGTACGCTGAAATTGGCAGAGGTGGCAGATCAATTCCACGTCAAAAATTTTGTGCAGATTTCCACCGACAAGGCGGTCAATCCTACCAACGTGATGGGAGCCACCAAGCGTATCTGTGAGATGCTGATACAGATGATGGGCAAAAAAAGTAAAACCAACTTTGTTGCCGTCCGCTTCGGCAATGTGCTGGGGTCCAATGGTTCGGTGATTCCGCTGTTCAAGGAACAGATCCGCACCGGCGGTCCTGTTACCGTCACCCATCCGGATATTATCCGCTATTTTATGACGATTCCCGAGGCGGTTTCTCTGGTGCTCACCGCCGGCGGTATCGCCAAGGGAGGAGAAATCTTCATTCTGGATATGGGGGAGCCGGTCAAAATCCGGATCCTGGCCGAAAATCTGATTCGTTTGTCCGGCTTCAAGCCTCATGAGGACATCAAGATCGAATACACGGGTCTGCGCCCCGGAGAAAAGCTCTATGAAGAGCTGCTGTTGAATGAAGAAGGAATCACCAAAACCGACAACAAAAAAATCTATATCGGCCGTCCCATTGAATTTGACAATGAAGAGCTGCTGCGGCACCTTAAAAATTTGTATTATGCCGCCCATAAGAATGACAAAAACCAGGTGGAGCATATCATCGAAGCGATTGTTCCAACCTTCAGACACGCTACCAATGAAAATGCCGAGGTTCCTCTCGTAGAGGACGAGCAGGAATAGCAGGTTGAATTTGTTTTGACTTCGCCAGCCTTTTTGGCTGGCGAAACTCTTGATGCGCACCCGCAGGAAGTGCCCTTGGGGTATGACCGCACGGGACGATTTGACATATTCGTTTCACATCGCAAGTATGTCGTTTAGTGAAGCAAACGTGTCCGTTGTACGCAGGGGGCTTTCCGGCGGGGGTGTCCCCGCGGGCAATGTGACGAATTCGTTTCACATCCCATTTTATTG
>CACYCV010000037.1 GCA_902772955.1 uncultured Ruminococcus sp. | reverse complement strand
TGGCGGGGTCACCCGCTGCATTGACGAAAAGAGAAATATAGGGTAAAATAAGCGTAGATATAAAGGAACGGGATGATTGTATGTGGAAACTGAGAAGATTTTTAAAGGATTATCGGCTGCAGCTGACAGTCGGTCCTGTCTGTAAGCTGATTGAGGCGGTGTTTGAACTGCTGATACCTTTGATTACGGCGGATATCATTGATAACGGGGTAAGAAACCACGATGTTGGATATGTGCTGCAGCGGGGAGGATTGATGGTGCTCCTGGGAGCTCTGGGGCTTTGCTTTGCTCTGGTCTGTCAGAAATCGGCTTCCATCGCCTCCCAGGGATTTGGCACTAAAGTGAGAAATGCCATGTTCCGACATATCAATACCCTTTCTCACAGTGAATTGGACCGCCTGGGAACCCCTTCTCTCATTACCCGTATGACCAACGATATCAACCGTCTCCAGCTGGCAGTGGCCATGCTGATCCGCCTGGTGATCCGCGCTCCTTTTCTCGTGATCGGCGCTTTGATTATGGCGATGCTTATTGATTTAAGGCTGTCGCTGTTTTTTTTCTTGGCGGCTCTGCTGATTGGACTGGTGCTGTTTTTTGTGATGACCCGCTCGGTACCGTATTATAAGCGGATTCAGAAAAATCTGGATGCCGTTTCCCTGATCTCACGGGAAAATCTGTCCGGTAATCGGGTTATCCGGGCTTTTTCCCGTCAGACGGCGGATGAAAGCCGCTTTGACGAAAGAAATGACGCGCTGGCGGCAACGGCTGTGCGGGCAGGACGGCTATCTGCCCTTCTGAATCCCCTGACCTATGTGATCGCTCAGGCAGCAATTATTGCTATTGTCTGGTTCGGATCCGGCTTTGTGTTTAACGGAGATCTCAAACCGGGACAAATCATTGCCCTGGTCAACTATATGACGCAGATCCTGCTGGCTATGATCGTTGTTTCCAATCTGGTGGTGATTTTTACCAATGCTTCCGCTTCTGCAGCCAGAGTCAATGAGGTGTTTGAAACTGCACCTTCGGTTCAGGAGCCGGAAGGATCTGCCTTTCAGGAACAGCCGGATGCGCCCTGTGTGGAATTCCGGAACGTCACCTTTGGCTACTCCGATCATGGCGCGGCCATCCGGAACATCAGCTTTTCTGTTCAGCGGAAAACCACAGTGGGAATCATCGGCGGCACCGGTTCCGGAAAAAGCACCTTGGTTAACCTCATTCCCCGGTTCTATGACGCTTCCGAAGGACAGATCCTGGTGAACGGTGTGGATGTCAGAGACTATCCCTTTGGAATTCTTCGCGGAAAAATCGGTTTCGTTCCTCAGAAGGCGGAGCTGTTTTCGGGAACGATCCGTGAAAACCTCTGCTGGGGCAAAAAAGATGCCTCGGATGAGGAAATCGAAAAAGCACTGCGGATTTCCCAATCCTACGATTTTGTCAGTGCATTGCCGGAAAAGCTGGAATATCATATCAGTGCGGGGGGGAAAAACCTGTCCGGCGGTCAGCGTCAGCGTCTGACCATCGCCAGAGCCCTGGTGTCACAGCCTGAGCTGCTGATTCTGGACGACAGTGCCAGTGCGCTGGATTTTGCCACGGATGCCGCTCTCCGAAAGGCTCTCCATGAAGAAACCGCAGACATGACGGTGCTAATGGTGTCTCAGCGGGTGGGAACCGTTCGGTATGCGGACAGGATCCTCGTGATGGACGGGGGAGAGCTGGAGGGAACCGGCACCCATCAGGAGCTGCTGCAAACCTGTCCGCTCTATCGGGAAATCTGTCTGTCCCAGCTGAAGGAAGAGGAGGTGGAGAATCCATGAAAGCCAGACAAACGATCAAAAAAAAGCATACAGTCGGGCGGATTCTTCACTATGCGGCACCCTATCGCAAAAGCCTTGTCTTTGCCATGATCTTTGCCATTCTGTATGTGGTGCTGAGTTTGACGGCACCGGTGCTGATCGGCTATGCCATTGACCATGCCGTTGACAAGGGAAAGGTGGATTTTGAGGCCGTTCTGCAGTTTCTGATGATGACAGGCGTTACGGTTCTGGCCTGTGGTGTGTTTCAGTGGCTGATGGGGCTGTTTGTCAATACAGTCAGCTATTTTACCATCCGGGATATCCGCAGTGAGCTGTTTCGCAAATTCAATTCCGTTCCGCTGAAGGAAATAGATTCCCGGGCCCACGGCGATCTGATCAGCCGTATGATTAACGATACGGAAAATATCGGCGACGGATTGCTTCAGGGAATTGCCCAGCTGTTTTCCGGAGTAGTGATGATTCTCTGTACACTGGTGTTTATGGTAGTACTGAATGTCTATATTGCCATTGTGGTGGTCATCATTACGCCGCTGTCCATGTTTGTGGCTGCCTTTATCACCCGGCTTTCCCAGAAACAGTTCCGCAAGCAGTCTGAAACCCAAGGGGCTATCAGCGCCTACATTGAGGAATATATCGGCCAGCAAAAGCTGGTCAAGGCCTTCGGACAAGAAGAGGCGTCCCAGGAACGCTTTGAAGCAATCAACGAACGCCTCCGGGTCTGCGGTCAGAAATCCCAGTTCTATTCTTCGCTGGCCAATCCCAGTACCCGCTTTGTCAACGGTCTGGTAACTACGGCGGTATGTATTACCGGTTCTCTCAGCGTTATTAACGGAGGACTGACGGTAGGGCAAATTGCTGCCTTTATCACCTATGCTAACCAATATACCAAGCCCTTTAACGAGGTGACGGGCGTCATTCCCCAGCTCCAGTCTGCTATGGCGGGTGCGGACAGGGTGTTTGAATTTCTGGATGCTCCCGATCAGCTGCCGGAACCAGAACAACCGGCAGTACTGACAGATGTGAAAGGACAAATTGACATTGACAACATCAGTTTTTCCTATACGCCCGAAAAGCCGCTGATCGAAAGCTTTGCCCTGCACGTCAGGGCAGGCAGCCGGATTGCCATTGTGGGTCCCACCGGGTGCGGCAAAACTACCTTTATTAATCTGCTGATGCGTTTTTATGAAGTGACCGGGGGAGAAATCCGTGTCGACGGCGTTCCCGTGAAGCAAATGAAGCGGGACGAGCTGCGCTCCCTGTTTGGCATGGTGCTGCAGGAAAGCTGGCTGTATCACGCTTCCGTCCGGGACAATATCGCCTACGGCAAACCGGAGGCTTCTCTGGAGGAGGTTCGCGCCGCTGCAAAGAAGGCATATATTGATCGGTTTATTATGCGGCTTCCCCAGGGGTATGACACGATTCTCAGCGAGGAAGGCTCCAATTTGTCCCAGGGACAGCGGCAGCTCATGTGCATTGCCCGTGTCATGCTGTGTGACCCGCCGATGCTGATTCTGGATGAGGCCACCTCCAGCATTGATACCCGTACCGAGCGGAAAATTCAGGATGCCTTTCAGAGCATGATGCAGGGGAGAACCAGCTTTATTGTCGCTCACCGGCTTTCCACCATTCAGAACGCAGATGTCATTCTGGTGATGAAGGACGGTCATATCATCGAACAGGGAAATCACAGTGAGTTGATGAAGAAACAGGGCTTTTATCACAAACTCTACAATTCTCAGTTTGCCAGCAGTACAAAACACTGATTTCCTCTTTTTCTTCTCTGAAATATTGGGACTCTGTCCCAATATTCCGGAGAAGAAAGTTGATTTCCGTGGATTTTCCCCCCCAAAAAAAACTTGCGCCCTTGTTGAAAATACGGTATGATAGAATCAGAACAATCCGAAGAGCAGCCGCGGTGCTACACCCTGCTGCTGTCACAACGATAGGAGGATGAAATGAATGAAAAAATGGATATGCCCTGTGTGTCAGAAGGAGGTGCAGGAAGACCGTAAATTCTGCGGACAATGCGGGACACCCTTGCCGGTTAATGAAGCAAGGATAACTGCTCTGCAGGAGTACCTGACCAGAACCGGCGTGATAGCTTCCCCGGAGGAGCTGCTGCAGGCAGTTCCTGTGAAGGTGACGGTGACATCGGATGATGGTCTGATGGACCTGGATATTGAAGAAGAATTCCGCTGCCCACTGTATCTGAATTACGCCCAGACCATGGATGCCCTTGTCCGGCAGAAGATTATCCCGGGTAAGGATTTTCATTATATCCGGGATTTCTCCCGTTCTTCGGAGGGAGAGGACCGTCCGGCGGCGTGCGGAGAAGCGGTTCTGGCGGAGGTGCTGCATTCCAAGGAGGAAAAAACGCTGGTGGTGGTGTACCAGCACCGTCAGGAGATGATCAGCCGGGCAGGACCGATGGAGTGTCTGTACGGATGTCCCGTTTCCTCCCGCATCGAAAAGCAATATCAGGATACCTGCTACCGGACGGAGACGATCAGCCTTGACGAATGAACCTGTTCTCAAAACCCTTTTCTGGGAAACAACCCTGCGCTGTAACGCACATTGCGTCTTTTGCGGCAGCAGCTGCGGCGACTGTCAGCAATCACCGGATGAGCTGACAACGGAGGAAATCCGTCATGCCCTGGAGGATGTGGCGGCAAAGCTGCCGGCGGAGGAGATTCTGCTGAATATTACCGGCGGAGAGCCATTGCTGCGGGAGGATGTGTTTGACGTAGCGGAATATGCGGTTGCGCTGGGCTTTTCCTGGGGAATGGTTACCAACGGTTCCCTGATAACCCCCGCCGTGATTGGCCGGATGAAGCAGGCAGGGATGAAAACCCTGACCGTGAGTCTGGATGGCTGCCGGGAAACCCATGAACGGCTGCGCTGCCTGCCCGGCAGCTTCGACCGGATACTGACATCCCTGAAGTCAATCCGGGAGGAAGGCTTTACCGAGCATCTGCAGGTGACAACAGTGGTGAACCGACAGAATATCGGGGAGCTGGAGGCTCTGCGGGAGCTGCTTCTGCCTGTCGGACTGGATTCCTGGCGGGTGGTGATGGTGGATCCTATCGGTCGTGCCTGTGATAATCGGGAGGTTTTGCTGAGCAAAGAACAGGTGCGGCAATACTTTGACTTTTGCCTGCGCTATCGGGATGATCCGCGGCTGCCGGTATTGGAAAGCTGCTCCCATTTTTTCGGCCCCTGGGAGACGCAGCTTCGGCAGAGGTGCTTTGAATGCGGCACCGGCAGACGTGTCGCCAGTATTTTGTGGAACGGGGACATTTTTGTCTGTCCCAATGTAGAGCGGCGGCCGGAGCTGATCCAGGGCAATGTCCGGCAGGATTCTCTGGGAGACTGCTGGAAAAACGGCTTTGCCTGGTTTCGCAGTCCGGAACGTACCCTGGGGGAAAACTGCCGGAAATGCTATTATCGAGAACGCTGCGGCGGTGACAGTCTGCACACCTTTGATTTTGTCCGTCAGTTCCCGCGGTTCTGTATCCGGGAACTGTTAAATGAGGAACAAACAGCCTCTCTGCTTGCCAAGGAAGCTGTGTTCAGACAGGAAATTCGTTCCCTTCGCGAAAAGGGCGGTTCCATGACGGCACAGCGCTTCTTTTCCGATCGGCCGGCAGGGAGCAGGGTGGTGCTGACGCCGGAAGCGGTCAAAGAACTACAGGATTATTTTGTCTGGGGCGTGGAAACTTCTGAAAACATGATCGAACAGTTAGCGGCTCTCCTGGGTGAACAGTGTGAGGATCTGCTGATGATCCGTCATGTAGTTCCCGTTCCGATGGAAAACGCCGGAAGAAGCACCGGAAATTTTACGTCGGCGGCACTTGCTGCGGCGGAGTATGCCCTGTTCCGACTCCGGAAGACAGAACCTGACACAAGACTGCTGGGCTTTGTCCACAGTCATCCGGAGGAGGTGGAGACGATCCTCAGCGAGGGAGACGAAGCTCTTCACCGAAGACTGCTGCTGGAGCAGGGGCTGCCTCTTTCTATGCTGGTCAATCCTCAGAAAAAGCGCTGCAGGGCGTATTACGGGCAGGATTTTGAACTGTCGGAGGTCTACTTTCTGGGAACGGATCAAAACAACGGCTGATAAAGGTCTTTGCTGTTTTGCCTGGTGAAAATTGGAATTTCTGATAATTTTTGTATAAAATTTTATTCCCGAATGATAAAAAAACGTTGACTATTTTTAATAAATCGTGTATAATATGGGATATCGTCATAGTGAGGTGTCGTAATGCTTGAAAGGGATCCGTTTGACGAGGCTGACGTATCGGAGGCTGAGCTTATCAGACGATACAGAACCGGAGATCAGTCTGCGTTTCATCAGCTTGCGGGCCGCTATTTTCTGAAACTGCGGAAACGTGCTGCCGGAATGGCCGGTGGAACAACGGATCCGGAGGATCTGGTGCAGGAGGGTCTGATCGGGCTGCTGAATGCCGTCAGGACCTATGACCCGGAGAGTGGAGCTTCCTTTCGTACCTATGCGGAGGTGTGTGTCCGGCATCGGATGATTTCCCTTGTCAGGAGCAGCTGTTCGGGAAAAAACCGGATCAATGCTGTTGCTTCCTCCATTGAAGAAGCAGGCTGCCTTCCCGGAGCACCGGAGGATGATCCCCAGAACGCTATGGTTCTGCAGGAGGATTTCCGGGCGCTGGAAAGCTATTTGCAGCAGCATCTCTCTGTTACCGAATCCGCCGTGCTGGAACGATATCTCCAGGGAAAAAGCTATGATGAAATTGCTTCCGAGCTGAAAGTCAGCCGGAAGTCCTGCGACAATGCCATGCAGCGTGTGCGGCAGAAGCTGCGCAGACGGCCATGAGAGCCGAAAATCAGATTGTTATTGGTGGCTGTACGTTCCGGTACAGCCTGCGATATGCCCGGGTAGCTTATATCAGAAGAGCGTTGACCAACATCAAAGGTGGCGGTGCAATTCCGTCCGAGGGCGAAACTATATTTTTATACCAAAGCGAGGTAAATCAAATGTACGAGGACAAGACTCTCATCTGCAAGGAATGCGGCGCTGAATTCGTTTTCACAGCCGGCGAACAGGAATTTTATGCATCTAAGGGCTTTGAAAATGAGCCGCAGAGATGCAAGGCTTGCCGTGACGCAAGAAAGAACGCTCAGAAGCCTGAACGTGAAATGTACACGGCTGTATGTGCTGCCTGCGGCAAGGAAGCAAGAGTACCCTTTAAACCGCGCGAGGATCGCCCTGTTTATTGCAGTGAGTGCTTTGCAAAGATGAAAGAGGAGCAGGAATAATTTCCGGCGTTTCCGTTGTGTGTGACCGCACAGGACAATTCGCTGCAGTCGCCCCACTCCGTTTTGCGCGGATGTGTCGCGTCTGAACCTTATTGCTGCAGCTGCCACCCCAACGCCCTTAACAGGGTGATTTGGGGTGGCTCTTTTTTCGGCGTGTGACGATTTGACAAATTTGTATTACATCCAGGCTTATCGTTTGGTGGAGATCTTTTCTCTTTCGTCATACATAGTGCCTTTTTTATTGCTTCATCTTCATTTTACAACGCGCGATTTTTTCGCTTTATTTATTTCATTTTTTGTCCGTTAGATATGAGTCACAGACAACAGAACGGCTTTCCGCTTGTATGATTCAATTTGCCCCTGACGATGAGGAAAGATCCTATCAAAATATTTATCACAGCAGCTTGCGCTGCTGTGAAGGGAGCAAGATAAGTTGGTGGCTTCGCCCCCAAGCCCCTTTGGAGTTTCGCTGTCTGCGGACAGCGACCAGGGACTCTGTCCCTGGACCCTGCAAGCCTTTTGAAAAAGGCTTGAGCGAAAACTTTTGACTTGGCAAAGCCTCCTTCCGGTAAAAAAAGAACCGCTCCAGTAAAGTCGGACACGGTAAAATCGAGCGGAACGGAGTGGAGCACTGCCGCGAACACGTCCTGTGCGGTCACGCACCGCCCAGGGAAATCATTTTTTAAAAATATACCTTTTTTTCTGTTGTTCTTTGATGGAAAAAACTCAAGTCTTTTTGGAAAGGGTTTCCCCCGGCAGGGTTTGGAACAGAGTCCCAATATTC
>CACYCV010000036.1 GCA_902772955.1 uncultured Ruminococcus sp. | reverse complement strand
ACTCTGCGGAGTGCGCCCAGAGACGCTGTCCCTGGACCCTGCAAGCCTTTTGAAAAAGGCTTGAGCGAAAACTTTTGACTTGGCAAAACGGTTCTTCCGGTCAAAAAAGAACCGCCCCAAAACGATGCGTAAGCGTCGTGTGGAGCGGAAGCCGCGGCAGTAAGGTTGGACACGGTTAAACCGAGCGCAGCGTAGGCGGAGCGCTGCCGCGAATTGTTCAGTGGGATCATCCGCCTCCCAGCGGATGTTAACCGCCGACAAGGGCATTCAGCTCATCGCAGCGCATGGTCGTGGCGGAAGCCATGGTGTTGTTGACAAAAACAACCTCATCGATGCCGTTGTCCCTGATATACTGGAGAAAATCAAAATCAATGTCACGAAAATCAATCAGGTGGGTTTCACTGTAGGTGTAGGCAATGAACGGCGAAATGGCATTGCCGTAGGATTCCTTGACGACAGCAATTTTTTTGCCGTTGCCGTCCTTATTTTTGCATACGATCAGAGGACTGTCTCCACCCAGGAATACACCGTAGGCATAAGGACCGGAAGCATAGGTGTGCAGCAGAGATGTGCTTTCCTCATTCTGGGCGTTGCTGTCATATTTTACGGTGGAGGTGTCTACATCCATGGAATAGTAATGCACGGTGTCCGCATTGACCAGGGATTCGTCTATGTAGGCTGTCAGACTGCCGTAGTAGCCTTCAATGGTGCCTTCTTCCATCTTTGACAGGGAAATCGCCTCGACTCCGGCGGCTTTGCAGAATTCCTCGTAGGCATAATAGGCTGCCAGTGCCGTCCAGTGATGATCGCTGTTGAAATACAGGTATTCGTTTCTGTGCAGCGCCAGGGCATCAAAAACGTTGACACCGGTTACCTTGGCTGTATAGGAGCTGTAGATCGTGTTAATATACTCCTTCTGATCCGGGAGATTGTATTCGTTCATGATCCGCTCAGGCAGGGTAACTCCACAATGGGTGGGAACTACAACATTATATACCTTGACCTTGTCTCCCAGGGCATTGGCAACGTTGGAGATGGCGTTGGCGTAGTTTTTGGCCAGATCGTCATAGCCGTAAAACATTTCGTAGGCGGTGCGATTGTATATCAGAATTCCCTCGCTCATGAAGCCTACATCCGTACCGTCATCATCGGGAAGCTCCGGCAGTTCTCCTGGTTTGGGTTCCTTAGAGGCTTCACTGCTTTCCTGGGGAGATTGTGTGCTATCCTGTGTCTCATCACCGGAGCTTAGGGTTTCATCGGCTTTTTGTGAGGTGCCGGTATCGGATTGGCTGACGGGTTCAGAACTGGTTTGCGCCATGTTGGGTGTGACGGACGCCGCTGAGAAAGATGAGGTTCCTTCAGAGGACTGCCCGCCGCAGGCAGTGCAGCCAAGCAGCATGGCACAGGCAACAACAGCGGCCGAAAGGGATTTGGAACAATGTTTCATGATAATACCTCCATGGTTCGTTTTTAATCCTGCGAACATCCAGATTATACCATAGCAGACCCCGGGTTTCAATGGACAGAAAAACGGAATCTGGCTGTATTATTCTGAAGAACTGTGTCAAATATGACACCGGATCTCTGTCAAAGACCGAAATGAAAAATTCATCAAAAAACAAACGCAGCACAACCTGGCTCACCGCTTCCGGGAATATATCCGGTTTTGTTGCTTAGTGGATTTTTCATCACAGCATCTTGCGCTGCTGTGAAGGGGGCAATGTCATTAAGCTAAAGCATCAATAAAGAATACCTCGGACTCAAACAAGGGTACGGGGTATTCTTTTTGAATAATTTTTAAATTTTTATAAAACACTTGACAAATCATTAAAAATGTGCGGTCGCTTTGTTGATTACATTAACAAAGCGACCCTTGCAGTCAAGGAAATGTACCCAGCACCGAAACTACAAGGAGGACGCACCATGAAACCGAAAACCGCAAAAGCACTCTTGCAGCAATCCATTGAAGCGTTGGATAATTGTAAAGATTATTTTACCCTTTTTTCAAAAAAAGGTTTCCCCCGGCAGGGTTTGGGACAGAGTTCCAATATTCCGGAGAAGAAGTTGATTAGTAAAGCCGAATTCCGTGAAGAACCGCTAAAAAAATATTGAATTGAACTTCAAAAAATGCTATGATAAAAGAATACTGAAAAGGCGGTGGCGGGATGAAAAAATGGGTGAACTCGGAACTGGATAAAAATATGGTCAGGCAGCTTGCCGGCAGCTTTCAGCTTCCTTCGTTTACCGCCATGCTGCTGGTCATCCGGGGCATGACAGAAAAGGAACAGATTGAAGCATTTTTTGACAGGGATTGTGCATTGCCCGATCCATTTTCCATCAAGGATATGGATCTTGCGGTTGAGCGTATCAGGAGGGCAATGACGGAAAATGAAAAGATCTGTGTCTACGGCGACTATGACTGTGACGGTGTGACCTCAACGGCACTGCTGTATTCCTATCTGGAATCACTGTTTGCCGATGTCATGTACTATATTCCCGACAGAAATGCGGAAGGCTATGGAATGAACCGCTCTGCGGTGGATGCTCTCCATGAGCAGGGTGTGAAGCTGATTATTACGGTGGACAACGGTATTTCTGCCTTGGAGGAAATCCGTTATGCAGGGGAATTGGGAATAGATGTGGTGGTCACCGATCATCATACACCGCAGGATGTGCTTCCCGGTGCGGCAGCGGTGGTGGATCCTCATCGTCTGGATGATGATTCCCCTTTTAAGGATTATTGCGGCGCCGGTCTGGCATTGATGCTGGCAATCGCCATGGAGGGCGACGTCTTTTCTGTGCTGGAAAACTATTCCGACCTGGCAGCCTTCGGAACCGTGGCGGATCTGGTACCTCTGGTAGGGGTCAATCGTTCCATTGTCAAAACAGGACTGGGTCTGATCGCAAACTGTGAACGGCCCGGCATTGCCGAGCTGATCGAAAACGCTAAAATTGATAAAATCAATGCCGGAAATATCGGGTTCCGTCTGGCCCCCCGCATTAATGCGGCCGGACGTCTTGGATCCCCCTATGATGCCATGACGCTGCTGCTGACGGAGGATGAGCAGGAAGCCAAGGATAAGTCTGAGCTGCTGAGAAGCCTGAATGTGCAGCGGCAGTCCATAGAAAACGAGATTTACGAGGATATCTGCAGGATGCTTCGGGAACGTCCCGAGCTGACCTTTGACCGTGTGATTGTGGTTTCCTCCGAAAACTGGAACCCCGGTGTTATCGGCATTGTGGCTTCCAAAATTACGGAAAAATACGGAAAGCCCTGTATTATTATCAGTGAGGATTCTCCGGTGTGCAAGGCTTCCGGCAGAAGTGTGGCCGGTTTTTCTCTGGTGGATGCGATTTTTGCCTGCTCCGACCTGTTGGAAAAATTTGGCGGCCATCCGATGGCGGCAGGACTCAGTATCCGGCGGGAACGGATCGCCCGGTTCAGATGCGCCATCAACGCCTATGCCGACCGGCTTTCCTATATGCCGCCCCTGTCGGTGAGGGTGGACTGCAACCTGAATCCGGGAGCTATCGTGATGGATATGGTACACCAGCTGCAAGCCTTTGAGCCCTTTGGCTACGGAAATCCAAAGCCGATTTTCGGCCTGACCGATATGAAGCTGGAGAAAATTGTTCCCCTGTCCAACGGAAAACATATTAAACTGGTGATGTCCCGGGGAAATGCCCGTCTGAATATTGTCCGCTTTTCCACCTCCCCCGAGGAGTTTCCCTATGAGGAAGGATGTGAGCTGGACTGTGCAGTATCCCTGGAGATGAATCTCTATCAGAATAAAGAATACCTTTCCCTGAATCTCAAGGATGTCAGACCTTCCAGGTTTGACACGGAAAAAGCGATGCTGGAGATGCAGCTGTATGAGCTGTACCGGCGTGGGGTGATTCATCCGGATGTGGCAGGACGATTGCCGACCCGTGAGGATTTTGCTGCCGTGTATCGCTATCTGAAAAAGCACCCGCGTCCTCTTTATACCGTTGATTCCGTTTTGTCCGCAGTTGTCTGCCAGACGCTGGAAGCTTTCCGGCTTCTGATGGTGCTGGACATTATGGAAGAACTGAAGCTGATCCGTTATACCAGAGACGGAGATACCCTTCGGATTGGCATCAATGAGGGTGCCCCGAAGGTGAATCTGAACGATTCCCGCATTCTGGAAAAACTAAAGGAGGATATCAATTATGCCGGAACGAACACTTAAATTTTATCAGGATTATCACGAGCTTGTGGAGCTGATGAAAAAGGGCGACCATAATTATGATTTTGAGCTGATTGACAAGGCATATCGGTTTGCGGACGAAAAGCACGGCGATCAGCGCAGAGCTTCCGGCATTCCCTATATCCTTCATCCCACCTCGGTGGCATGTATTTTAGCGGAGTTGGGAATGGATTCCGCCTCCTTGGCAGCGGCACTGCTGCATGATGTGGTGGAGGATACGCCGGTAACGTTAGAGGATATCGTCAGTCTGTTCGGGGAAGAAATTGCCGAGCTGATCAATGGTGTTACCAAGCTGGGAAAAATCCCCTATTCCTCCCGGGAAGAGCAGCAGGCGGAAAATATCCGCAAAATGCTGATTGCCATGTCCAACGATATCCGTGTGATTATCATTAAGCTGGCGGATCGTCTGCACAATATGCGTACCCTGGAGTGCATGAAAGAGCAGCATCGCCGGGACAAAGCCCTGGAGGTTATGGAGGTCTATGCTCCCATTGCCCACCGGCTTGGTATTCGTGCCATCAAGGAGGAACTGGAGGATCTTTCTATCCGCTATCTGGATCCGGTAGGCTATGCGGAGATTGAACGTCAGCTGGAAAAAAAGAGTAAGGACCGTACCAATTTTGTGGCGGAAATCAAGCAGAGTCTTTATGACCGGCTCAAAAGCGATATTCCCGGTGTCTATATTTCCGGCCGTGTCAAGAGTATCCATGGCATCTACAAAAAGACCTTCATGAAGGGCAAGACCATGGATCAGATCTATGATATTTTTGCTGTTCGTGTGATTGTGGATTCGGTGGCGGACTGCTATAACGTGCTGGGCATTGTCCACGACATGTTCAAGCCCCTGCCGAACCGGTTCAAGGACTATATTTCCACCCCGAAGCCCAATATGTATCAGTCTCTGCATACTACCGTGATCGGCAAAGAGGGCATTCCCTTTGAAATTCAGATACGCACCTGGGAAATGCACTATACCGCTGAATACGGTATCGCAGCCCACTGGAAATACAAGGAGGGCATCACCAAAAAGGGTTCGCTGGACGACCGTCTGGCGTGGATCCGCAAAATGCTGGAGAACCAGAGCGATAACGATTCTACGGATATTGTCCGCACCATCAAGATGGATCTGGCGCCGGAAGAGGTCTTTATTTTCACTCCTAAGGGAGATGTCATCAATCTGCCTGCCGGTGCGACCGTGATTGATGTTGCCTACGCCATTCACAGCGGTGTCGGCAACCGTATGATCGGTGCCAAGGTTGACAAGCGGATTGTCCCCATTGACTACAAGGTCAAAACCGGTGAAATTGTAGAAATCATCACCACCAAGGAGGAAGGCGGACCCAAGAGAGACTGGCTGAATATTGTCAAGACCAGTGAGGCCCGCAGCAAGATCCGTTTGTGGTTCAAGCGGGAAAAGCGGGACGAGAATATCGTAGAAGGCAAGACACAACTGGAAACGGAGTTCCGGAGACTGGGAATTCATGTGCCGGACAAAGAACTGGCGGATTTCCTGTCAGACACCATCCATCGGCAGAACTGCAATTCTCTGGAGGACTTTTATGCTTCTATCGGCTACGGCGGCATTCAGCTCTGGAGGATTTTGCCGAAGCTGAAGGAGGAATATCTCAAGAAATATACCGAAGCCGAGCCGGCACCGGTGGTTATCAAAGAACCGGTACGCAGAAAGATCAGCGGAGGTGTGCATATTGACGGAATTGAGGATTGTCTGATCAAATATTCCCGCTGCTGCAATCCTCTGCCGGGAGATGATATCATCGGCTTTATTACCAGAGGCTACGGCGTTTCCATTCATAAGCGCACCTGCTCCAATGTGCCGAAGGATCTGCTGGAATGCGAGGAGCCGGAGCGCTGGGTCAAGGCGGAATGGGCAGAACGGGTGGAAAATGAAACCTTCCAGTCTACCCTGCAGATTACCGCGACGGATCGTACCGGTCTGTTGGCAGATGTAACGAATCAGCTTTCCGCACTGCATTTGTTTATCCATGCGCTGAACTCCAGAGAGGTGAAAAACGGCATGGCAATGATTGAGGTGACCATTACGGTTAACAGCATCAATCACCTGCGGATGGTAATCAGCCGGCTCAGCGGCATCAACGGGATTGTTTCCATCGGCCGTGCATGAGATTAATGCCCCGGGATTCCTGGAGCGGTTCGCTTTTACGGGACGGGAAGAAAAGAAAGAGGAAAGGGTTTTTGACGATGAAAGCAGTCATTCAGCGAGTAGCGTCGTGTACCGTAACGGTAGACGGCACCATTACCGGACAGATTGGCAGCGGTTTTCTGATTCTCCTGGGAATTGAACAGGGAGATACCGCTGCGGAAGCCGAAAAGCTCAGCGCCAAGATTGCCGGTATGAGAATTTTTACTGACGAGAACGATAAAATGAATCTGTCTCTGCAGGATATCGGAGGCGGGGTGCTGGTGGTATCGAATTTTACCCTGTGTGCCGATTGCCGGAAGGGCAGGAGGCCGAATTTTGAACAAGCGGCAAGGCCGGAAATTGCCGAGCCGTTATATGAATACTTTTGTGAACAAATGAAGAAACTCGGCATCAGCCAGGTGGAGAGAGGGATATTTGGAGCAGACATGAAGGTATCCCTACTGAATGACGGTCCAGTCACCATTATCCTGGACACAAATATTCTGGGCACAAAAGGGGGGTGACCGGCGGAGTGCCTCCGCTTACGCTTCGCTCGGTT
>CACYCV010000035.1 GCA_902772955.1 uncultured Ruminococcus sp. | reverse complement strand
TGTTCTTTGATGGAAAAAACACAAGTTTTTTTGGAAAGGGGTTCGGGGAATAACCCTTTTTTCAAAAAAGGGTTTTCCCCGGCAGGGTTTGGGACAGAGTCCCAATATTCCGGAGAAGAAAGTTGATTTCCCTGCACTCCGCCGGAATTGTCTTTACATTTTGTTGGAACTGTGATACAATTCAATCAGAGAACCTTAGGGCGGGGTGAGATTCCCCACCGGCGGTATAGCCCGCGTACCTGCTGTAGCAGGTTGATCCGGTGTGATTCCGGAGCCGACGGTTACAGTCCGGATGAAAAAGGTCGTTAGAGATACGGTCAAAGTGCAGCCCTGCGGATAAGCTCTGCGGGGCTTTTTCTGTGCCTGACCGTGAGGAAAGATTCAAACGCGAGGTGAATGATATGGAAAATGAGCTGTCAGTTATTCAGCCGGCTTCACAGAAAAGTGAAGAGGAGCAAATGGAGGAATCCAGGCAATATATGCTGCGCGCTATTGAGCTTGCCAAAAAGGGGAGGGGGTTTACGGCGCCTAATCCGCTGGTGGGAGCGGTTATTGTCAAAAACGGAAGAATTATTGGCGAGGGATACCATGAAAAATATGGAATGCCTCATGCGGAGCGAAATGCCTTTTCCTCTTTAACAGAGTCGGCAGAGGGAGCAGACCTGTATGTCACGCTGGAGCCGTGCTGTCATCAGGGACAGACACCTCCCTGTACGGATGCCGTGATTGAAAACAAAATCGCCCGGGTTTTTGTGGGAAGCAAGGATCCCAACCCTCAGGTGGCAGGCAAAAGCCTTGCTTTGCTGCGGGAACACGGTATCGGTGTTATTGAAAACTTCATGCAGGAGGAGTGTGAAAAGCTCAATCCGGTCTTTTTTCACTATATTACTACCGGAATGCCTTATGTGGTGCTGAAATACGCCATGTCGGCGGACGGAAAGATTGCGACTTCTACCGGTGCCTCCCAATGGATTACCGGAGAAAAAGCCAGACGCCATGTGCATCAACTCAGAGGTACCTACAGCGCCGTGATGGTGGGCATCGGTACGGTGCTGGAGGATAATCCCATGCTGAACTGCCGCCTGGAAAACAGTCATCAGCCACTCCGGATTATTGTGGATTCCAAGCTGCGGATTCCTTTGGAGAGCAAGGTTTGCAGGACCGCCTTGGAATATCCTACCATGGTGGTTTGTTCGTCCTATGATGAACGGAAACGGGAGGCACTCAAGGAAAAGGGAGTTTCCGTGTGTATTCTTCCGTCAAAGGACGGAAAAGTGGATCTGCGTTTTCTGATGGAGGAACTGGCTGGCATGAAGATTTCCAGCGTAATGGTGGAGGGAGGCGCCGATCTGAATGAATCATTGCTGCGCAGCGGTGTGGTCAGTCATGTGTGTGCCTATGTCGCCCCTAAGCTGATCGGCGGCAAGGAGGCAAAATCGCCTGTGGGAGGCCTGGGAATTCAGACGCTGGATCAGGCAGCAGTGCTGACAAATCCGAAAATCAGCAGGTTTGGTGATGATCTTTTGCTGGAGTATGATGTCAAGGGAGGCTTCCGGTAATGTTTACGGGAATCGTGGAGGAGATCGGGGAAGTATCCCATGTCATAACAGGTGGACGGGCCGGTGTGCTGACGCTGCGGGCATCATTGGTGACGCAGCAGACAAAACCGGGAGACTCCATTGCAGTCAACGGAGTCTGCCTGACGGTAACCTCTCTGACGAAGGATGGCTTTTGTGCCGATGTGATGCCGGAAACCCTGCGGCGCTCCAATCTTGGCAGCCTGAAGCAGGGGGACAGGGTCAACCTGGAACGGGCTATGGCGGCAGACGGACGGTTCGGCGGTCATATTGTGTCGGGACATATCGACGGCACAGGAACGATCACCGGTTTGAAACGGGAAGAAAATGCCGTGTGGGTTACGATTGCGGCAGAACGTCCGGTTCTGGAACTGATTGTGAAAAAAGGCTCTGTTGCGGTTGACGGGATCAGCCTGACGGTGTCCGATCTGACGGTTGACGGCTTTTCGGTTTCGGTGATCCCTCATACAGGGGCACAGACCACCCTGCTGCAAAAAAAAGCCGGTGATCCGGTGAATCTGGAAAATGATTTGATCGGAAAATATGTCCGCCGCTTGATGGAAACGGCTGCGACTGCTCCTGCCCAGAGCCGGATAAGCGAAGAATTCCTTGCCCGTTACGGATTTATGTGAAAGCATTTGAGGTGAACGACATGAGTGAAATATATCAAACCATTCCCCAGGCCCTGGAGGCACTCAGAAAGGGAAAGATCATCCTTTGTACGGATGATCCCGACAGGGAAAACGAGGGCGATCTGATTTGTGCGGCCAGATTTGCCACCACGGAGAATGTTAATTTTATGGCCAGGGTTGGCCGGGGACTGATCTGCACCCCGATGTCGGCGGAAATAGCAAGACGGCTGCAGCTTCCTCAGATGGTCAGCGAAAATACCGATAATCATGGGACAGCCTTTACGGTGTCCATCGACCATGTGCAGACCACCACGGGTATTTCCGCAGAGGAGCGGGGCATTACCTGCCGTGCCTGCGCGGACAGCCGGACCAGACCGGAGAATTTTCGCCGCCCGGGGCATGTTTTTCCTCTGACAGCCAGAAAAGGGGGGGTGCTGGTACGCAGCGGCCATACGGAAGCAACCGTGGACCTTTGCCGTTTGGCGGGGCTGGAGGAATGTGGGCTTTGCTGTGAGATTATGCGGGATGACGGTACAATGATGCGTACGCCGGAGCTGATCCAACTGGCCAGAGAGCATGATTTGTGCTTTATTACCATCAAGGATCTGCAGGATTATATCCGCCGCCATGAGAACCACATGATTCTGCAGGCCTCCGCCAAGCTTCCTACCGCTTACGGCGATTTTCAGATCAACGGTTTTGTCAACGACATTACCGGGGAGCATCATCTGGCACTGGTATGCGGTGACATCGGCAGCGGCGAGGATATTCTCTGCCGGGTTCATTCGGAATGTCTGACGGGAGATGTTTTCGGTTCGGCACGGTGCGATTGCGGAGAACAGCTCCATACGGCCATGCGGATGATCCAGCAGGAGGGACGGGGTGTGATTCTCTATATGCGTCAGGAGGGAAGAGGAATCGGCCTGATCAATAAGCTCAAAGCCTATGAGCTGCAGGAACAGGGTCTGGATACGGTGGATGCCAATTTGCGGCTGGGTTTTGCGCCCGATTTGCGGGAATACTGGAACGGAGCGCAGATTCTGCAGAATCTGGGCATCAAATCCCTGCGGCTGCTGACCAACAATCCCGGCAAGATTTACGGACTGGAGGGCTTTGACTTTACTATCCAGGAACGGGTACCTATTGAGATTGATCCCGGCAAGGATGATGCCTTTTATCTCAAAACCAAGCAGGAAAGAATGGGACATATATTTAACCGTATTCATTTTGACACGAATTCCTGATGACAGGACATATTAGAACGGAGGCTTTTGAAATGAATATTCATGTATTAGAAGGAAAGGTCGTTGCCCCTGAAGGCATGAAAGTGGCAATTGTTGCATCCCGATTCAACAGCTTCATTGTAGAAAAGCTGCTGGCGGGAGCGGTTGACGGACTGGTACGGCACGGGGTGGAGGAACAGAATATTGACGCTGCATGGGTGCCAGGAGCCTTTGAAATTCCGGTGATCGCCCAGAAGATGGCGGAAAGCGGCAAATATGACGCGGTTATCTGCGTGGGTGCGGTGATTCGCGGTTCTACCTCTCACTATGAGCTGGTGGTCAATGAAACCGCCAAGGGAATTGCCCAGGCAGGACTGAAAAGCGGTATTCCGGTATTGTTCGGGGTGATTACCACTGAGAACATTGAACAGGCCATTGAACGTGCCGGTTCCAAGGCAGGCAATAAGGGCTATGACTGTGCGCTGGGTGCCATTGAAATGGTCAACCTCATGCAGCAGATTGGATAAGCAGGGCGGAAACCGTGACGATATTATTTGATTATGACGGCACAATTCATGATACCAAGCGGCTTTACGGCAATGCCTTCCGCAAGGCCTACCGCTTTTTGGTCCAGGAGGGATATGCAGCGCATCGGTATTATGCCGATGAGGAGGTATCCCGTTATCTTGGCTTCAGCGCACCGGATATGTGGCGGGATTTTATGCCGGAGCTGCCCCATGAAGTGATGGAGCAGGCTAGCACCATCATCGGACAGGAATTGATAGCGGGCGTTGAAAACGGGCAGGCGGTTTTGTATGACGGCATTCCCTCCGTTCTGACCCTTCTCCGGGAACAAGGCTACTCCCTGATGGTGCTTTCCAATTGCCGGGAGGCCTACATGGAGGCGCACCGATATGCCCTGAAGCTGGATCGCTGGTTTTGCGACTATTTTTGCGGGGAAACCTATGGCTTTGCTCCCAAGGAGGAAATTTTTGACCGGATTGCAAAAAAATACCCCGATACATCCTTTCTGATGATCGGGGACAGGGCATCGGATATAGAGGTAGGTCGGGTCCATCGGCTGCCGTCTATCGGCTGTCTGTATGGATTTGGTTCACCGGAGGAGCTTCGGAACGCGGTGCTGACGGTACAGACCCCTTCGGAGCTTCCGGAAGCGATCAGAAAAATCATGAATCTGTCGGTCAGCCATTGACCGGCGAATAGGATTCTATCCAGGATGAAACAGGAAGATAACGGCGGCATTGCTCCCGGAAGACGGCAGAGGGAATCTGTTGATCTGACGACAGCATGGCGCCGTTTGTTTCGTTTAAATGGGTAATCATCAGAGAAACCCTTACCGGCTCGCTGCTTTGAGCCAGGTCCTTCAGGATCGGCGCACAGAATTCCTCTGCTGTACCATGAACGGCAAATCGGAGACTTCCCTGCCATTCGTTGGGCTGATTGGTGTGATCGGTAATCCTGTATTGCGTCTTGTCAAACAGCTCTTCATAGGGCAGCGGGCCGTTGCCGTGACGGGTAACGTAGGAACGGGACACATAAACCGCCTCCAGAAATTGTCCCCGACAATATTTCCTGCAAAAGCGCAGCGGGTTGGTCAGTCCTGTGCGGGAGCTGGTAAGATGGGGGGCAAAGGCTTCATTGGTTTCATCCAGCAAGAGTCCCTGGGCACCCTCCAGTAACAGGATATCATATCCGGAGGGACATTCCTCTGTGGGCAGCAGCAGCTCACAGGCTCGTTTCATTTCTTCCGCTGCCCGGTACAGGACGGTATCGCTGCTGAGGAGTTCACCGTATTCTCCTGCCTGTTCCAGGGAAATTCCCAGTTCCGAAAGGCGCCTGTGCTGCCATCCCTGACGGATACGCCGCAGTTCACGGTATAGTTCTTCTCCCGACAGAGACAGAACCGTGCCGAGAGACAGACAGTAATCCGGCTGAGAGGAACGAACCACCGCCTCGTTGATGCCCATTCCGCAGCTGCCATGGCGCCGGAAACCCCGATGGGTTTCGATGGCCATGTTCAGCAGGACATCGTCAACAATGACACTGCGGCATTGAGTGAAGGCGTAAATCCGGGGAAGCGCCCCGTGCAGCAGGCGAAAACTTCCGGCTTCCTCCCGCAGCTTGAACAGATCCGGTAAAAAGCTGTCTGCCCAGAGGGTATCGGCGTTCCGGAAGGAACCGGAGGAAAGCTGGTGAAAAACAAATCTCCGGTGGGGCAGCTCCACGGTATGACCTGCCTGGGCACCTCCGTTGTGCCGTACTGCCAGACAGGGCTTTCCCTCCTGCTGCGCCTGACGTGCATAGTAATCTGTGGTCAGTCCTTTTCCTTCGTCACCGAAGCTTTTTCCGATGATTGCAATGATCTTCATGAACCAGTGAAAAGAGAGGGATTGATGTCCTTCAGGGCACGCTCAAGAATTGTTTCTGTCTCCTTCGGCCACTGACGGATGACAGCTTCCTTGGTTTCTCCCTTGGCAATCTGCAGCAGGGAGGTAATGACTTCTGAGAGACAATTGATGTTATCCGGCTCCAGCAGGGCAACTCTGCCGGGCATAAACTCCTGCCAGGAGGGGTAGTTACTTCTTCCGTTGGTTTCTGTGACGATATGGAAAACCTCATACTTCTGACTGGCCATCTCCAGGATTGTCCGGATGCCAAGAGATTTTTTCGTTTGATCAGCAAAGATTTTCTTAAGTTCTGCCGGCACCAGATCCTCATTTTTTGAAGCGCCGCAGACTTCATCACCGATGCAGAACAAAAAACCCTTTTTGCCTCGCTTGTCAAAGCAGTCGATTTTGGTATGCTTGGCGGCAAAATACCATACCAAGGAATCAAAGCTGTACCTGTTCCAACCGAAGCCCACCTTCAGCTCCAGCAGCTGTTCAACCACCCGGATGTCTGCTTCATACTGTGTGACCTGAAGGGCACCTTCACATTCGGGAGAGGTGAATGCAGCACACATTACATGAGGATTCGTAACAGGCTGTTTATTGTATAGCTCGGTAATGGTTTTGTTGAGAGAGTTCTTGGCTATCTCAGCCGCGAGATAGCCCATGGAGCCGGTGACGTCAAATCCCAGGATGATGGGGGTTGACAAAGGAGAATCCGCACTGTCGCAGGATTCCCGGAGATCAATGAACCGGGGATTGTATTTGTCCTGAAATTGGTTGTTGCTGAAAAGAGAATCGGCATTGGAATTGCTGCTGATTCCCCGGCTGTTTTTGAGCTTGGCCCAGTCGCTGGCTTTATAGCTTCCGTATCCCATGATAATTGTCCTTTCTTTTTTTAAAATAAAATGATTTGTCCGGATGTTTCCGGTTCCGGTCTGATCAGTGCTACAGAGGGGGCAATGATTTCGGCAATATTCTGATTCATCCTTTTGAGGACGGTGTTGACGGGAATTCCTCCGGCCAGAGAAATCATAGCGGCAATCAGCTCCGACAGACAGCCCAGATGACGGCGGTGAAGTTCCGCTGTTCCGTTGGGAAGCAGCCTGCGCCATTCCGCCGGGATAGAACGGTCCTCGGGACGGTCGGAGGAAAGATGAATATGAAACAGATGATACCGCTGTGCGGCCTCCCGCAGCAGTTCCTCACTGGAAAGCATATAGGGAACCTCGTCACCAAAAACCCGCCTGATTTCTCCGGGGGAGAGAGACGGGTGGCAGCGGTCATCCCCGATGGTAAGAAGATAGCCTTTCCGATGCCTTTTTTCAAAGCAGTCGGTGCGGGTATGACGGGCCGCAAAATACCAGAGCAGATGATAGGATTCTCCCTGATTTCCGCCGCCGCCTCCCTCCAGATGAAGCTGCAGCAGCTGGGTTAGAATGCGGATGTCCGACTCAAACTGTGTCACCTGCAAGGGAACCCGGTCACATCGACTGTCTCCCACGGCAGCACACAGAATCTGGGGATCTGTAACGGAACGGTCCTCCAGCAGGTGCATCACCGTGCTGTGCAGCGCATGGACGGCCAGCTCCTTGGCCAGATAGCCCATAGAAGCAGTCACATCAAAGCCCAGAAGGATGGGTGTAGAGCAGGGGGAATCGGCGGAATCCCTGGATTCCCGGATAGCAACCATCCGGCTGTTGAAGATATCCTTGGCGGTTTTGCTGTCAAAGACCTCTGAAGGGGCGCTTGTTTCCTGCAAACGGCGGCTTTGCCGCAGCATCTGCCAGTCACTGGCCCGGTAGCTGCCTTGTCCCAACGAGATCAGCCTCCTTTTCCGTAGATTTGTTCTTCGTCTGTTTCCATGGTTACGAAGCGGCGTTCTCCATAGGCTTTGATGAGCATTTCATCCCACAGGGCAAAATCATCATACGCATTTCCCTCCGGCGGTCGGTTGATAAATTCTGCCAGTGCCTGGGGAACATTGTCGTCCGCTCTGACATCGCCTGCCCTGGCATAGCCAAGCAGGTTGGCTGCAGTATTCCGCAGGGCGGTCAGATTCTGCCGGGTCTGCAGCAGACTTTTGCCTTCAGAGGAGAGGCTGTTATGAACGGCAACGTCCCAGAACCCCACATAGAGACTTGCCTGATGGGTATAGGGATTGATATAGACGGTATCGGTGCCGATGAGGGGATGCACCAGGTGATTATATTCCAGCACACAGCAAAGATTTTCCAGCCGGCTGATGATCCATGCCGTATGTCTGCCGGAAAGCTTGCCGAACAGACAGAGTGGATATTCGTTTTCGTGCTTGGCAATGACCAGAATCCCTGTGCCGTCCGTCAGGGCGTAGCCGCCGATAATCCGGGGAAAAAAATCCGATAACCGTCGGGTGTCGGCAGATGGATAATCCAGACGGGACACATTCCGCCGGAAGCAGTCCGATTTGTCCGCCCAGTTTTTTGTAAATCGAAAGACGAGATTGCGCCGGGCAACATAAACCTCTACGTCCCCTGAACGATATTGATACAGATAGCGGATTTCCACACAACTGCCATCGGTGCATTCAAAAATTTTGGTATCGGCGTTTTTCCACAGGGCATCGGCACGTTTTTTTCGGTCGGCTTCATCGGCGCTGCCGGAGAAAAGATGGCCCATTTTGCGGAAAAAGGTCTGGAAATAGTCCGTATCTTCATGGTTCAGCACATAGCTGGTGCCGCAGTACCGGCATCGTGCCGTCATAGCGGAAATATCCGGAATCACCGGCGCGCCGCAGTTGGCACAGTTCAGATTTTTCATGCGCTTCCCTCCTTTTGACTAATTATACAAAAAAATCAGGGGAAATTCAACTGCCATTTACATGATCGCGAAATTTTTCACTTTTTTCGGATAATCTTGGGGCCTTGCCCCAAACCCCACCAAGGGACTTCTCGTCCCTTGGAACCCTCGGCAGGGACGCAGTCCCTGCACCCGATGTCCGAATGATGGTGAAATAACCGGGCTGAGTGCCTCCGCTGTCGTTTCGCGGCAGCGCTCCACTTCGTTGCGCTCGATTATGCGGGCCTATACTTTTTGGCCGCGGCTTCCGCTCCTCACGCTCCTTGCGGAGCGCTCTGGAGCGGGTGCGTTTTGACCGGAAAAACGCTTCGCAAGCACAAAAGTTTCGCCAGCCTTTTCAAAGGCTGCGGGGT
>CACYCV010000034.1 GCA_902772955.1 uncultured Ruminococcus sp. | reverse complement strand
CCGTCCTGTGCGGTTAACATTGACACATGGGACGAAATGGAGTAAAATAAAGGTGTATTGATTGTCAGAAGCTGCGCAGAGATGAACCTTGTGAATACCGGGAGACGGAAAACAAAGGCCGTGCAGACCGTCACGGAGAGGGTATGCGTCAGTTTCTTGGAAGGAAAGGCATTGCTATGAGTAATTATTTAAGAAGAACCTGGGCAGAGGTGGATATTGATGCCCTTCAGCATAATTTTGAAGCCATTCGTCATGCGGCCGATCCCAAGGCAGGGATTATGTGTGTCATTAAAGCCGATGCATACGGTCATGGTGCGGTATTTCTTGGAAAACTCTACGAAAAACTGGGTGCCGCACGGTTTGCGGTTTCCAATATTGAAGAGGCTATGCAGCTCAGAGAAAATGGTATTCGGCTTCCGGTGCTGATTCTTGGCTTTACCCCGGCCGGTATGGCAAAGGAACTGGCGGAGCATCGGATCGCCCAAGCGGTTTTTTCAGAGGAATATGCCAGAGAGCTGTCAGCAGAAGCAGCTCGTCAGAAGGTGGAAGTGAACATTCATATTAAACTGGATACCGGAATGAGCCGGATCGGGTTTATGTATCAGAATCCCGAAAGGGACGGAGAGTCCCTGGAACAGATCAAAAGAGCCTGCGGCTTGCCCCATCTGTGCGCGGAAGGAATTTTTACCCATTTTGCCGTGTCCGATGAGGGAGAAGAAGGAAAACAGGCTACCTTACAGCAGCTTGCCTGCTTTTCTGGGGCGGTGGATCGTCTGGCACAGGATAATTGCCGTTTCCGGGTAGTGCATTGTGCCAACAGCGGTGCCATTATTGATTATCCCCATGCCCATTTTGACTGTGTGAGGGCAGGAATTATCCTGTATGGACTGGCGCCTTCTCCGAAGCTTGCACAGCGGCTGGATCTTCGTCCCGCTATGCGGATCAAAAGCGTGATTGCCCAGGTGAAAACCGTTGAGGCAGATACGCCTGTCAGCTATGGCGGTACTTTTGTGACGCAGCGGCCGACCAAAATCGCTACGGTGCCGATCGGCTATGCGGACGGGTATTCCAGAAGTCTGAGCAACCGCGCTTATATGACGGTCCGTGGTAAGAAAGCACCGGTGATCGGAAGAGTCTGTATGGACCAGCTGATGCTGGATGTCAGCAATATCGGGGATATTTGTTCAGGAGATGAGGTCGTGGTTATCGGAGACGGCACTGACGGCAGTTTGTCCTTTGACGAGATGGCTGCCATGACAGGTACCATCAACTATGAACTGGTTTGCCTGGTTGGAAAACGGGTGCCCCGTGTTTATATCCATCACGGACAGAATATCGGTATTATGGACAGTATTCGTCCTGCCAATGAAGAATAACAGGAGGTAGAGGTATGAAGCTGCTGGTGATTGACGGCAATAGTATTCTCAACCGTGCATATTTCGGCATTAAGCCGCTGACCACCAAGGATGGTCAATATACCAATGCTATCTACGGCTTTCTGACTACCCTGCATAAGCTGCTCACGGAAAATGAACCGGAGGGTGTGGCGGTGGCATTTGACCTGAAAGCGCCTACCTTCCGCCATCAGGCTTATTCCGGCTATAAATCCAATCGTAAGGGAATGCCTTCGGAGCTGGCTTCTCAGCTGGAGCCGCTGAAGGAGCTGCTGCAGCTGCTGGGCTTTACCGTTGTCAGCAAGGAAGGCTTTGAAGCAGATGATATTCTGGGAACCCTTGCGGATGCCTGTACCCGGCGGGGAGATGAATGTATGATTGCCACAGGGGACCGAGACAGTCTGCAGCTGGTTTCCTCTTCGGTCAGTGTCCGGATTGCCTCTACCAAATTCGGCAAGCCGGAGGTGACTTTGTATGACGAAGCCAGGATTCAGGAGGTTTATGGGGTTTCTCCGAAACAACTGATTGATATCAAGGCTATTCAGGGGGATACCTCTGACTGTATTCCCGGGGTGGCAGGTATCGGACAAAAGGGAGCCGGTGAACTGATTGCCCGTTTCGGCAGCGTAGACGGGGTGTATGAACAGATTGATTCCCCGGAGATCAGGCCTTCCATGAAAAAGAAACTGCTCGACGGCAAGGAAAGCGCTTATCTCAGCCGGATGCTGGGAACCATCCGCACGGATGTGCCTATTGATACGGAACCGGAGCATTACCGCATCGGACAGGGTGATAAGGCTGCGGCGACCTGTATGATGGCAAAGCTGGAGCTGTTTACCCTGATTAAAAAATTCGGACTGGAACAGGCGGTTTCTGCCGTTGCTTTGCAGGAGGAGCCGGATCAAAAAGAAATGAGTCTGGCAGCAGAGGATTTGCCGGCATTGTCGGAGCTGCTGGAACGCCTGCGGAATAAAACCGTCAGTATTCTGGCGGAAACCGACAGCCAGGGCGTTTCGGCCATGGAGCTTTCGGACGGTGCGTCTGTCTGGCAGCTTTCCGCGTTTGATGAAGGCTTCGCTGACTTTACAGAGCGGCTGTTGGAAGATCAACAGATCCGGAAGCAGACGGATGATTCCAAGCCGCTGTTTGCGGCAATGGAAAAAATCGGCGGAAGATGCCGTTCCATTATTTTTGATACATCTTTGGCAGCCTATCTGCTGAACCCAAATGCGTCGGATTATTCCGCGGAACGGCTGGTGCAGGAATACGGAATTGTACCCTACGCCTGTGAGAAACAGACAAAAATGACCACCTTTCTGCCGCTGACGCAGCGGCTTCAGCAGGAAATCGACCGCAACCGTCAGCATCAACTGCTGGAAGAAATAGAGCTTCCTCTGGCAGAGGTGCTGGCGTCCATGGAAAACGCGGGCTTTCAGGTGGATAGGGAAGGAATTCTGCGCTATGGAGAAACCCTCCGGGAGGATATTGAACGTTTGCAGGCGGAAATCTATGAGGATGCCGGAACGGAATTCAATATCAATTCTCCTAAGCAGCTGGCATCTGTGCTGTTTGAAGCCCTTGGTCTGCCGGCCAAAAAGAAAACGAAAAGCGGCTATTCAACCAATGCCGAGGTGCTGGAGGAGCTGCGGCCCTACCACCCTGTGATTGATAAAATTCTGGAATACCGGGCGCTGACAAAGCTGAAATCCACCTATTGTGACGGTCTTGTCAAGGTGATTGGCGGAGACGGCAGGATTCATTCCAGCTTTAACCAGAAGGAAACAAGAACCGGACGAATCAGCTCGACAGAGCCGAATCTGCAGAATATTCCTGTCAAAACCAGCCGGGGCAAAGAAATGCGGCGTTTTTTTACGGCTAAGGACGGATGTGTGCTGGTGGATGCGGACTATTCCCAGATTGAACTGCGGGTGCTGGCTCATATTGCACAGGATCAGGCGATGATGGAGGCCTTCCGGGAGGGAAAGGATATTCATACATCCACGGCCGCAAAGGTGTTCGGTCTGCCGGAGGAAATGGTTACTCCCATTCTTCGCAGTCGTGCCAAGGCGGTCAATTTCGGGATTGTTTACGGGATCAGCGCCTTTTCTTTGTCCAAGGATATCGGAGTCAGTGTCAAGGAGGCAGACAGCTATATCAAGGGCTATCTTTCTTTGTATGCCGGAATTGACCGCTATATGAAGGACGTAGTGGAGCAGGCGAAGAAGGACGGTTATGTCACGACAATGTTCGGACGCAGACGCTATTTGCCGGAGTTGTCCTCTTCCAACCATAATCTTCGTTCCTTCGGGGAACGGGTAGCCCGCAATATGCCGATTCAGGGTACTGCAGCGGATATTATCAAACTGGCAATGATCCGGGTTTTTCAAAGACTCCGGGAGAAAAATATGCAATCCAGGCTTATCCTGCAGGTTCACGATGAATTGATTGTGGAGGCGCCGGAGGAAGAGGCACAGCAGGCGGCCACACTTCTCAGTGAGGAAATGGAGCACGCAGTGGAGCTGTCTCTGACATTGACAGCGGATGCTGGTATTGGCAAAACCTGGTATGATGCAAAGGCATAAAACACAGACGGGGGGAAAAAACAGATGCTTCATGTTTTGTTTGTCTGTACAGGCAATACCTGCCGCAGCCCTATGGCAATGGCAATTTATGAAGAAAAATCCAGAGAATACGGGATCAGCAGCACATTCAGCAGCGCCGCCCTGGGTTTTATTAACAATGAACAGGTTTCCCAGAATGCCCTGTTTGTGTGCAATGAAATCGGTCTGGACCTGAGTCGGCACAAGCCCCGTCCAATCCGGGAAAGAGACATCAACATTACGGATATCTTTGTGGTGATGACGAAGGCTCATGCCGAGACGCTGATGACGGTGGGAGTTCCTAAGGAAAAAATCTATATTCTGGGAGGCGGTATTCCTGACCCGTACGGATCTGATCTGGCCACCTACCGGCGGTGCCGCAGGATGATTGAGGATGCCATTGATGAATTCTGTCGGATCGTGAAAAAGAAAAAAGAAGACGGTACCTTAGAGGAGCATCACTATGATTAATCTGACCATTGCCCGTATGGAACGGGAGCATATCGAGTCGATTGCCGCATTGGAACGGCAGTGCTTTTCTACGCCCTGGACAGAGGAAAATCTGCTGGAAAAGCTGGATATGGACACAGCCTATTTCTTTGTTGCTCTGGATGATGACCGGGTAATCGGGTATATCGGCGTCAATGTGATTGCGGACAGCTGTTTTATTGACAATATTGCCGTAGAGCCATCCTGCAGGCGTCAGGGAGTGGGCAGGGCACTGCTGAAAATGGCCGTGCTGACAGCCGACGTGATGGGAACGGAATTCATTTCTCTGGAGGTCAGGGAGTCCAACTATGCTGCCATTGCCCTGTATCGTTCCCTGGGATTTGAGCAAATGGGAATGCGGCGGGATTTTTATCGGAATCCCAGGGAAAATGCCTGGATTATGACGAAGATTTTTTCAAAGAAGGATTGAACCATGAAAATACTTGCCATTGAAAGCTCCTGTGATGAAACGGCGGCAGCTGTTGTAGAAGACGGACGGAGGATTCTTTCCTCTGTGGTTGCTTCCCAGGTGGAGGAGCACAAGCTATACGGGGGTGTGGTGCCGGAAATCGCCTCCCGCCGACATTGTGAAGCCATCAACGGTGTGGTGAAAAAGGCGCTGGAGGATGCCGGAACCGATCTGCAGGGAATTGATGCCCTGGCAGTTACCTATGCGCCCGGCCTGATCGGTGCGCTGCTGGTGGGGGTCAATTTTGCCAAGGGACTGTCGCTTTCCACCGGTCTGCCGCTGATTCCTGTGCATCATCTGCGCTCTCATATTGCTTCCAATTATCTGGGACATCCCGATCTGGAGCCGCCTTTTTTGTGTCTGGTGGTATCGGGGGGACACAGCCATATTGTGGAGGTCAAGGATTATACCTGTATGAAAATTATCGGCAAAACCCGTGACGATGCGGCGGGAGAAGCCTTCGACAAGGCTGCCCGCACCATGGGAATGCCGTATCCCGGCGGTATTCATCTGGACAAAATAGCAGAAAGCGGCAACCCGCTGGCCTTTGTGCTGCCCCATCCCAAGGTGGAGGGAGCGCCCTATGATTTCAGCTTTTCGGGACTGAAAACCGCCGTAATCAATCTGATTCACAACGCCTCTCAAAAGGGAGAAACGCTGTCCGCGGCGGATTTATCCGCATCCTTCCGCAAGGCAGTGGTTGACAGCCTGACGGGAAATTTCCTGCGGGCTGCGCAGGATCTGGGAATTCGTCAATTAGTTCTGGCCGGAGGTGTATCCGCCAATTCCCTGCTGCGCAGACGCATGGAAGAAGAGTGCCGGCAGAGGGGATGGCAATGCTATGCGCCGCCGCTTTCCCTTTGCGGCGATAACGGTGCCATGGTAGGGGCGCAGGCTTATTACGAGTATCTGGCGGGGAACCTTGCGTCCACCGATCTGAATGCCCGTGCCACAATGAGCATTGAATGATAACTGCCGCACTGTCAATCTTGGGGCGTTGCCCCAACACCCCACCAAGGGACTTCTCGTCCCTTGGAACCCTCGGCAGGGACGTAGTCCCTGCACCCGGTGTCTGAATGATGGTAAAAAAACCGGCGGGACGCTTTGCGGCGGAGTGCCTCCGCTGTCAATTCGCGGCGTGCTCCACTCCGTTCCGCTCGATTTTGCCGTGTCTATACTTTTTGGCCGCGGCTTCCGCCCCACACGACGCTCACGCGCCGCTTAGGGGCGGGCGGAGTGCCTCCGCTGTCGATTCGCGCCTTGCTCTACTCCGTTCCGCTTGATTTTTCCGTGTCAGACTTTACTGCCGCGGCTTCCACCCCACACGGCGCTTACGCGCCGCTTTGGGGTGGTTTTCGTTTGCCCGAAATGGGCAGTAACTTGGCGGTGAAAGTCCGCTGCACGCTTGGCAGTAGGAAGTGTTAGCTGAGGGAAGGGGTGTCCATCGAGAGGTGGAATCTGAAGTAAGCCTAAGGCAAACTCTCGGTCTGACGAACAGAAACCACATATAAGGCATATACAGGACGGACGAGTCTGCAAGACAAGACAAAGTCCCATACTG
>CACYCV010000033.1 GCA_902772955.1 uncultured Ruminococcus sp. | reverse complement strand
CTCATGACGGCACCTCCCGGTATTTCGGAATAATTTAGCCTCCCTCATAAAAAGGCACAAAAAAATAAACCTCTGATGAGGTAAATACACTATACCATATCAGAGGTTTTTTGTCAACACTTTTTCGCGTTATTTTGCGGAAATCTGTTTATTGCTCCTCAGTGATCCGATACTGTGATAATCGAGAAAATAAGCATCTCACGATACACGAATGAATCAGGTTGCCAGAGGAGAAGCTGCCGGTCAGATCTAAGCTGCAAACACCAGAACTGTTTTCCGTTTGTTTATTCATTTCATTCCTACGTCATCCCGCAGGCGACTTGACAAATTTGTTTCACATCCGGTTTTATTGTTTAGCAAAGCGAACACATCCGTCCTACGCAAGGGGCTTTCCGGTCGCCCCCTGCACCCCTTCGGGCGGTGGTGCCCCCCTGGGAAATCAATTTTTAAAAATATACCTTTTTTCTGCTGTTCTTTGATGAAAAACACAAGTTTTTTGGGAAAGGGGTCCGGGGAATAACCTTTTTTTCAAAAAAGGGTTTCCCCCGGCAGGGTTTGGGACAGAGTCCCAATATTCCGGAAAAGAATTTGCAAAGCGTCCTTTCGGTCTAAAGAAAACCGCTCCAGCGCGGTCACGCGCCGCCCCATGAACCCCGCTGCCTTTGAAAAGGCTGGCGAAACTTCTGACGTTGCATAGCGTTCCACCGGTCAAAAGGTAAGAATGATCAGGCAGAACCATCGGCTGTCAGAAAATCCTCGGACCGGTAGACATAGCTGCCGGTACCCTCTTCGATATAATAACTGCCGCTGACAGGACCCTTCTTGCTGCAGGCAACCAGCTGTTTGCAGTATTCCTTCAGGCCGCTGATCAGCTTTCTGGGATTGGGCTTTTCCCCTTCGGCAGGGAGCCAGGACTGCAGTACCGGCAGAATATCTCCGATCCTGTCCTCTGTTCCCCCTTCTCCGTTGGTAAACACCAGAAAAGCGTCATAGGAAGCCAGCATACAGGAATAAGGCTCCTTCTCACCGTCCAGATCCAGATAAAGATACACGGTTCCCCGATAGGTATCAGTATCAAACAGACACGCCGCTCCCGACTGTGCCAGCAGACGAGTTTCTGCCTCTGTTCTGGACTGGCCTCCGACATAGACCGCAACATTGAAATGAATACCTCCTGCTGCCTCGGTTAAAACGCGGAGAACCGTATCTCGCTCGGCAGCGGTAAATACACCCGCCTCGTCATAGAGATAGGCAGAGGTTCCCCTGACCTCTTTGGAGGCATCCGTTTTGGGCGGTCCAGGTATTTCCTGCAGACTGCCCTGTACCACAGGCTCTCCATCTTTTTCCGGCTGAGAGGCAATGGCCACAGAGGTCTTTTTAGGATCCATCCCACAAGCACTCAGCGTCAGCAGTACAGCGGCTGCTAAAACGGACAGGATCCGTTTTTGGATTTTCATCACGACACCCCCGATACAGACATCATAGAGCTCAATAGCTTTATCTTACAAAATATAAATTCTCAGCGCTTGACCTGATTCTGCCGTTCATTCATGGCGTTCAGGGTTTCGGCCATAAAGCGCTTGGGCTTTCTCGGTTTTTCCGGCTTCATTTTTTTGCCGATCAGCTTCCGGGAGGCATTGGCAATTTTCTTCTGCTCGGGCGTCAGGGCAACCAGCATTTTTTCATAGTCCTCCTTCGGAAGTCCGTCCAGGAGAACATAGGTGATAATGCCCTTGACATCCAGGTCACCTGCCTCATACAGGTCGCTCAGGGACTTGGACAGCTTTTCCAGATTCTTGGCGCCCTGACTGGCCACATAGGCACGGAAACGGGGCAGAATCTTTTCTTCGGCAAAGATTGTTCCACGGAAGCTCTCATAATGTGCCTTTTCGTAGGCCACATCATCTCTCAGTTCCGGGAAAAAAGCGATCATCCGGTTGGCAAAAAACAGGGGATCATTATTCGGTTCCCCGTTGTCCTTTTTGCTCTTTTTCTTCTGCTGCACCGAAGCAATCTGTCGGGGGCCGTTGATAGTCTCCACAAAATCGTCTCCGATGTTTTCCGCCTCTCTGGCCGTATCGGCTTCTTCATCATACAGCCAGGTAGCAACGGTTTTCCAGGCGTTGTCCGGCTCCTCGTCTTCCACTGAACAGGTACGCAGGAGAATCCTCTTTTTATCGAAATAGTAAACAATGCTGTAGGCCGCTTCTCCCACATAAAGAACCGTTGTCTCGTTGGCGGTATCCGCCACCTCATGACGCTGATATCCCTTTGGCAGCAGGGCGGCGTCCACCTTTTCGGTAATGATATTCAATGCTTTTGCGATTTCCATAGCAACCTCTCCGTATTTCTTTTTCTTGATGTTCCGGAAGTCCGGGCAGCCATTTTTTGTTCAGACAAAAGGCACCGCCGGTTGTTTCCTTCTTCTCTGCCATCAGAGCAGAGATCGTTCTCCCCCATGCAAAGCCCGGAGGAATGTTGACCTTAGTATAGCATTTCTTCCCCGGAATTTCAACAGGCAGTTTGTCTAAAGAATAAAAAAGCGGAAACCCGGTCTACTTCAGGACCGTGCTTCCGCTTTCGCAAAAGTCTGCTCCGGTGTAGACAAGGTGATTCAGGAGGTAAACATATCCCGGATCCCGTCCACAAAGTTTTCCACGGAGTCGATTGCCTTGACTGCCTTGCGCTTGCATTTCTTATTGTCCTTCAGCATGACCGAACCGACAAAGCCGAACATGATGCCGGCCGCCAGTCCCAGTCCAGCGCTTTTGATGACATTTGCCGAATTTTTAGCCATTTGTCTGTACCTCCGGATAATCAGGATGATTCTGAGTGCTTTCATTGGTTCCATATTGCTGCACCTGCTTTTTTCTGACATCGCTGATAGTTTGTCTCAATTTGACGGTGTTTATTCATCCTGTGAAAAAAATCGCCAAAACAGCTTTGGGCAATATTTACAATATACATAAAAACATATTGTTTCATTTGTACAGTGTTCTGTTTTTTCCAAAAATTCCCTTTAATTGTTTGACAAACTCAAAAAATCCGGTTATAATCAAGTAAAGTACAACTGCGAAGTTCCTGTACTTTGCGTATAATAATGTATTATATATTTAAAGTGAGGTAATGTATCATGGCAACTGCAAAGAAGGCTGCTAAGGCAGAGACAAAGGTAGAAGCAAAGGCAGAAGAAAAGACCGAAACCAAAGCAAAGGCAACAAAGACCACCAAGACAACTAAAGCTAAGGAAGCTACCGTTGCTGTTGAGTTCCAGTTCAAGGGCAAGAACACTGCTGTCAACGATCTGGTAGAAGCTGTTAAGGCTGCTTACAAGGCAGACGGCAATGAGGATGCTATCGAGAGCGTAAACCTCTATATTCAGCCCGAAAACGGCGTTGTTTACTACGTTGTCAACGGCAAGAGCGAAGGCAAGTGCATTGGCTTCTGATTGTCCGAAAGCAATTTTTCAGAACAGCTCGGGGACCCGCTGCAGATTTCTGCGGCGGGTCTTTTTTCGGCGCTTGAGTTTGACTGAATCCCAGCGGGCGACTTGACAAATTCATTTCACATTCAGTTTTATCGTTTAGTGAAGCAAACATGTTCGATGCACGCAGGGGGCTTTCCGGGCGGGGGTGCCCCCGCAGGCGACTTGACGAATGAATATCACATCCAGGGTTATTGTTTAGTG
>CACYCV010000032.1 GCA_902772955.1 uncultured Ruminococcus sp. | reverse complement strand
AGAGGATCTTGCCGCTGTAACGGATGAACTGGCAAAGGCGCAGACAGCGCTTGATGTTGTCAACAACCGGGAACAGATGGATATTGACATCTGACCGGGATGTTTTCCATGACCATCGCTTAAAAGACTGTTTCAGCCCTTCCCGTGGTTGCTGTTGCGGTACTAATGTTAAGTGTAACTGACAGCGTAATGGATTATTTATTGAGATACGTCAAGGTTTATTGTATTTCGTTCGTCAATAATGATCGGGAAATCCTTATTATTGCAGCGTGGTCAGAAAACCTGCCGGGAGACCGGTGTGCGGCGGAGGTATGGTTACAGGCCGCTATTTTTGGATATAATAGGATCTGGATACGAATTTACCCAGATAATAAGAAGTATTGTCATTCTTTGGACAGGAGCCAGCCGGCCATGAAAACAAAAGAAAACAACTACCAGAAGATCAAACTGTTGAAGATTATGGAGTTACTGCGGGAAACAGATGAGGACCATCCGTTTAAGACCAGTGAGATCTGTTACCGCCTTCACTGCATGGACATAACCTGCGACACAAGGACGCTCGGGAAAGACATGCGGTTTCTGGTGTCCCAGGGATATGATATCCAGTACCGGATGCAGGGGCACGAAAAGGCATATTATACGGAGGACTCACGTTTCAGCGTCCCCGAAGTCAAAATACTGATGGACGCCGTGCAGGCTGCATCTTTTATCACGGAAAAAAAGACAGGGGAGCTGATCAAAAAGATCTCGTCCCTCGCCGGTATACACAGGGCGGAAGTGCTGAGCAGCAATCTGATCCATTTTAACGCGCATAAGCACAGCAATGAGGCCGTCTATTATACTGTCGCAAATCTGGAGGAAGCCCTGAGAAGAGGAAAACAGATCACTTTTCGGTGTTTTGACCTTGATGAAACAGGAAACAGGGTATTTCGCAAAAATGGGGAACGATATACGGAAGAGCCGATGGGGCTTGTGTTTTACGAGGATAATTATTACCTGATCTGCTATCATCATTACTACGAGCACCCTTTTGCCTTCAGGATCGACAGGATGTGTGATGTTGACCTGACAGACCAGGATATAAGCCTCAAGGTGCGGGAGCTGTCCCGGGAGACCGATTTTACGGCTTTCACGGAAAAGTCATTCAAGATGTTCGGCGGCGACGAAAAGGCTGTAAGCATCCGGTTCTTAAACAGGCTGATCGGAACGGTCTACGACAAGTTCGGGGAGGATACTCCCATGAAACGCATCGATGAAGATGTCGTGGAGGCCCTCGTAAAAGTCCAGGTGAGCGAGATGTTCTTCGGCTGGGTCTCCCAGTTCCCCGGATGGATGGAGATTACGTGGCCGGAGTCGGTCATAAAAGAATACAATGAACATATTGCAAAACTGAACCAGATCTGTAGACGATAGGAGACGGGCGAAACGTAACAGAATCATTACGTTTCGCTCTTTTCATGATCAATGACGGGTGGATATACTTATTGTGTAAGAAGAAAGGATCGCATTGAAAGGTACAGGTCAGAAAGAATTGGGAAAAACAAATCTCGGAAAAAAGTATAATGAAAAGGGCTGGGATCTACAGAATGGGCTGACATCGGGAACACCGGACCCTGATGCTGCCATTGAGTGGTATGAAAAAGCCGTGGAGTGCGGAAGCACAACGGCGATGGTCAACCTTGGCAACATCTACGAAGACCGTGAAGAGTTCGATCAGGCTTATTACTGGTATCTGGAGGCGGCGCTTGCGGATAACGAGCAGGGCATGTTTAACGTTGCAAACATGCATTTCTGGGGCTGGCATGTGCCGCAGGATTATCAGAAGGCGTATGACTATTTTGTAAAGCTTAATGAACTCGGCGTCAAAGGCACATATTTTTACCTGGGTCTGTACGCGGAAAACGGTTATCTGGACGAGCCGGACTACGAGAAGGCAAGATACTGCTACTCCAAAGGGATCGAAGAAGGGGATATCTGCTGCCCGGTCAACCTGGGAAGAATGTACTGCCTCGGATTAGGCGGCTCTGTTGATTACGAAAAGGGCTTTGACCTCTACTATCAGGGATATCTGATGGGCGATGTTCTCGCCTGCGCAAATCTCGGATATTGCTATGAAACGGGACAGGGTGTGGAAAAAGATATGGGTCAGGCGCTTCTTTACTATAAAGAAGGCGCAGAAAAGGGTGAGGAACATTGTGCAGAAGCAGTGAAGAGGCTCCTTGACGGAGACGGGGAGCTTCCCTCCGGAAAAGAAATAGATGTCAGCTGCAGGGATAAGGATTATCTTCTGGGAAACGAGGTGACATTAATGGATGAAAAAGGATTGTCGGAAATTCAGGAAAAGAGTTCTTTTGAAAACTTCAGCTACCGGGACTGGTGTGACTACTATAACGCCCTGAATGAGGAAAAGCCGGTGGAAGAGTGTCCGTTTAAATTAAACGAAAACGAAAAGCGTTGCTATGAAGCTGAGCTTAAAAGGCTCAAGACAGAAAGAGCGAATAATCCGGGTATACCCATCAGCTATGACATGCCGAAATACTCGTGGTTTGATTGATATTCACAAAATACCTTATGATTAAGTATCATAGTGTCAGAGCAGTTTCGGTAACAGGAGGATAAGAAGTTATGAACAGCGATCATCTGCAGCAGATATTTGCCAATTACATTGAACAGTTTGACAGGTTAAATGGTAAGAATCATCAGGAATACTATAAATGGCAGATCATCAGGCGCTTCCATGATGAAATGGATGCTTCCCTCAGCGCCTCGGATGATGAACTCTCAGCAAGTCTGATCGAGATGAAGAAGCTCTCCAGCAATCTGATCGACAGTTACACCCAGCCTTTTCAAGGACTGGCCAAGTTCGCTGAAAAAGAACCTGAAACAGTAAGGAAAATGTTCAGGGATTTATACCGAGATGATGGAGGTAATCTGTCTGTCCGTCAGAACAGAATTCAGGAGTTCCTGAAAAAGAGCCATGCGCTCCGGGACAAGTATTATAAAGACAGTTACCTTTATAAAGATGACATGCATTCGGTTACTGGTTATCTGTTCCTGTATGATCCTGACCACAACTATATGTTTAAAGCCACGCATGCACAGGCATTTGCGGACTGTGTTGAATTCTATGATGACTGGGGCTCAGGCGACACAGTCAACCTGAGAACATATTACCGCATGTGCGACTGGATCGTTGAACAGGCTAAAGCCAGTAAAGAACTGATGGCCACGGATGCCAGCCGGTTTGAAAACGGATGGGGAGT
>CACYCV010000031.1 GCA_902772955.1 uncultured Ruminococcus sp. | reverse complement strand
GAGTCAAGGGGGACTTTTGCGGAAAAGTCCCCCTTGACAATCCCCGAAAACGAATTTTTTCCGTTATTAGTTTCACGGATTCAGGTGAAAAAGAAATTTATTTTGATTTTTTAGTTGACAGACGGCATTGTTTTGGTTTATAATTCTACAGTGCAAGGTTATATCTTGGATTTTAGTCGGTACGTTTGTGCCTTCCTGAAAGGAGGAATTTCCCATGCTGAGAACATATCAGCCTAAGAAGCTCCACAGAAAAAAGGAGCATGGTTTCAGAAAGAGAATGTCAACCTCTAACGGACGCAAGGTTCTGTCCCGCAGAAGAGCAAAGGGCAGAAAAAGACTCTCTTATTGAGTCGGTTTGAATCCTTGCTGTTTGGCGATGACGGTCTTGATTGCTGCTATGGTGGAAGATAAAGTATGAGTAAATTCATCACTTTAAAGAAAAATAGTGATTTTCGCCGCCTGTATATGCGCGGCAGATCCTTTGCCTCTCCGGTGCTGGTGACTTATGTCATGAAAAATCGCTGCGGCAGCGTAAGGATCGGCATTACAACGGGAAAGAAAATTGGCAAGGCCGTTTTGCGGAACAGAGCGCGTAGAATTATCCGGGAAGCCTTCCGGACATTGTCCGGAGAAATCGGAACAGGAGTGGATCTTGTCTTTGTGGCAAGAACCAAAACACCGTTTGTCAAGAGTAATGATATTCTGCGTTCGATGAAAAAAGAGCTGAAAGATGCGGGTGTTTTAAAATGAAGCGCCCGCTTATTTGGCTTATCAGGTTCTATCAGCGGTGTATTTCTCCCTTGACACCGCCCTCCTGTAAATATGATCCGGTTTGCTCTGTCTATGGGATCCGGGCCATTGAACGGTTCGGGGCTTTCAGAGGAACTCTTTTGACTATCTGGAGGATCCTGCGCTGCAATCCCTTTTCTTCGGGAGGCTATGATCCTGTACCGGAAAAAAAACATAGAAGACGAAAAAAACCGAAGCGTATCCAATATAAACAGGATGCGCCAAGGATTGTGCAGCCGGAAGGACTGCCTGATTCCCGAAAATAACTGTATCCCTCTGATGAAGAAGAACGGATGCGTTTAATATAATCTATTCTGGGGGATGTATCCTTCAGATACCATTATGATCGTTTGAAAGGAATGTTTGTTGGCAGATGACAAATCTATTTAATCTGATAGGAAGCCTCTTCGGATATATTCTCTGGGCGGCTTTTTGTGTTGTAAAGAATTTTGGTATTGCCATTATTATCTTTACATTAATCGTGAAGCTGATTTTGCTTCCCTTCTCTGTCAAGCAGCAGAGATCTATGGCTGCAAATGCCAGATTCCAGAAAAAGCAGAAGGAAATCTATGAAAAATACGGCAAGGACAGACTGGGTGCCCAGATGGAAATCCAGAAGCTGATGCAAAAGGAAAACGTCAGCATGACAGCGGGCTGCCTGCCGATGCTGGCTCCCATGCTGGTAATGCTGGGAGTGTATTATTCCGTTATTAATCCCCTGACCAATACGCTGCACATTGCGGCCGATAAGGTTTCCTCAGCCATGAGCCAGATGTATGCTATGCCCGGCATGGGAGCGACTATAGGAAACAATAACTATGGTGAAATCAATATCGTTAAATATTTCAGTTCCGTACAACAGTATATGAAAAGCGGCGACGGCACTTTGTTTACGGCCGATGAAGCAAGCAAAATCAATGGCTTTGCCGACGGCTTTAATTTCCTTGGCTGGGATCTGCTTGCTACACCCGCCAACAGCTCCTTTGCTTCTATGATGTGGCTGATTCCCGTGCTTTGCTTTGTTACCTCCGTTCTGAGCATGTATATCATTCAGAAGCTCAACGGTACCAAAACATCGGGCTGTATGGTCATTTTTGTCTTCCTGCTGCCCTTATTTACTACATGGATTGCGTTTAATGTTCCCGGTGCAGTCGGTTTCTACTGGATTGCTTCTACCGTTCTGGGATTTGTGCAGTCTCTGGCACTGAATGTCTATTATAATGCCAGTATTATTGAAGCCAGGGATGAGGCTCATCGTGTTGTGCTGAGAAGACAGCAGGAGGCCGAGGTGGCATTTATAGAGGTTCCGGATTATGTGCCGCCTTCACAGATCGGAAAATCTGCCAAGCCCGCAGAGGAATATCCCAAAAAGAATAAGAACAAGAAAAAACGAAAGTAGAACACAGGGGGAGAAGACATGATTCGCGAATTTATTGCAACAGCGGATACCATTGAAGAAGCGCAGAAGCAAGCCTGTCTGCAGCTTGGTACCGATGTGGAAAACACTCAGTTTGAAATTTTACAGCAGCCGGAAAAGAAAAAATTCGGCCTGTTTGGCGGAAGTCCTGCCAAGGTCAGAGCATTTGTGGAAGTCACTCCTCTTGGCGCTGCCATGGATTATCTGAAGGAAGTTCTGAACAAGATGGGCATTACCGAAATTGAAATGACCTCGGAAGAGGTAGAGGGTGGTGCCGTTATCAGTATTGAGGGAGAAGACGTTGGCTTTATTATCGGCCACAGAGGGGAGACACTGGATGCTCTGCAGTATCTGGCAGGTCTGGTGGCTAACCATGTGGATGAGGATTATTACAGAATTTCCATCAATATCGGCAACTACCGTGAAAAGAGAGAAAAGACCCTGGAAATTCTGGGCAGAAAGCTTGCCTTCAAAGCTGTCAAGACAGGTGCCAAAACCTCTCTGGAGCCTATGAATCCCTATGAAAGACGGATTATCCATACCGCCGTTCAGAAGGTGAGAGGCGCTTCCTCCTGGAGTGAGGGAGAAAATATGCACCGTCATGTGGTAATCGGTCCGGATCCGGAATATAAGCCCTCTTATCATAAGGGAGGCTATCGCAAGGATCGTGCCTCCAATTTCAATAAGGACGGTTCCTACAACCGCAAGCCCCGTTCGTCCGGCTATCAGAGAAGACAGTATGCTGACGGCGAGAGCCATCCCCAGGACAGTCTTTTCAGTACCTTTGAGGACGATTCCGCTTCCGCAGTCGTCAGAGAGAGCATCAATGAAAGACCGGATACTTCTCTCTATGGCAGAATTGAGATTAAAAAGCCTGATTCTGAGGAATAAATATAAAAAGATTCACCGACAGACCATTCGTTTGCTCTGCCGGTGATTTTTTATGCGCATTTTTTCTTTTGTACTCTGCGGATTTTGGGAACCCGGACAACGTATTCTACATATTGGTCCGTTTCATATTTTTCCGCATCCGGATCCAGTCCGGATTCCTTCATAGCCAGTAATGCCTTCCGGATGGTATTTTCAAACAGGCGGATATCCCGGATGGCACCCTTCTGACGCTGGGATCGCCGTTTTTCATATTCCGTCTGACAGAGATATCGGTCAATGTATGCCTGTGTCTGAGAAACGTTCATGCTGCTTTCGATAATTTCGCTGAGCACCAGGCGGCGTTCTACCTTGTTTTTAATTCGCAGCAGGGCACAGGCGTGTTTTTCCGTCAGGTGAGCCTTTATAATCAGTGCCCGTTCTTCTTCATCCAGCTGTAACACATGGAGAATTTCTTTTATGGCAGACGGCTGTTTTCCCAGCTGACGGGCGGCTTCTCTTTCACTGATCTGACATGACTGCATCAGACTGGTGATGCCCTGGGCTTCTTCAATAAAATGCAGGTTCGTGCGCTGAATGTTTTCCTCCAATGAAAGCCGTTCCGCTTCATCGTCACTGCAGGAAATAATAATACTGGGAATTTTTGTTTTTCCGCACATGGCACAGGCCCGCAGGCGCCGTTCTCCTGCCACCAGTTCATATTCCAGTGAGCTGATCCTGCGGACGGTGATGGGCTGGAGCAGTCCGTTTTGTTCAATACTGGCGGCCAACTCCTTCATGTGCTCGTCATGATAGCTTTTCCGCGCCTGTGTCCGGCAGGGTCTGATCTGTACCAATGGTATTTCTACAATTCTTCGTTGCTTTCTGATGTTGAGAATCATCTTTCATTTCCCCTTTCGCAGCTTTATTATAGCATTCCGGAGAGTGATAGTTTGTCAGTTTCCATCGAACGGATAAATATTTTTATTGATAAAAAATGGATGAATAATTCTAATGAGGTATATATTCACACACTGAGATTCATTCAGTGAAGAATTTATCACAGCAGCTTGCGCTGCTGTGAAGGGAGTAAGATAAGTTGATGGGCGGGGGTGCCCTCCAGGGAAATCAATTTTTAAAATATACCTTTTTTTCTGTTGTTCTTTGATGGAAAAAACATAAGTTTTTTTGGAAAGGGGTCCGGGGAATAACCCTTTTTTTTCAAAAAAGGGTTTCCCCCGGCAGGGCTTGGGACAGAGTCCCAATATTCCGGAGAGGAAAGTTCATATCTAAGGAGTGGCTTACACAATTACCCCTCCGTCACGGCTTACGCCGTGCCACCTCCCCTTGTCATGGGAGGCTTGCGAAACTTTTGCGGTTGCAAAGCGTCATTCCGGTCAAAACGCACTCCCGAAAACGAAACTAGCGAAGCCTTCTTCCAGAAAAAGAATCAAATAGGGTGCTTGTTGATCTTTTGTCCGCGGCGGGGATATTGTGGGGGAGTGTGTCCGGTCTTGTCAATGATCAGGATGGAACGCTGACTTCCGTCCGGCAGCGTCAGAGAGTGCCGTTTTTCTAATGCTCCACCTAATACGGAAAGGGCTTTTTGGGAAGCAAGCAGCTCCTGATCAGCATCCGGACCCTTCATTGCAAAAAACCGTCCGTTCTTTTTGACATAAGGCAGACAATATTCGCATAAGGCGGGAAGACCGGCAACGGCCCGGGAAACGGCAATATCAAACTGTTCCCGGAATTCCGGCTTCAGGCCTCCTTCTTCGGCACGGGTATGTACCAGGTTTACATTGAGATGCAGCGTCTGACACACTGTATCCAGAAAAATGAGCCTCTTGTTCAGACTGTCCAGCAGGGTCAGCTCCAGAGAGGGACGCATAATTTTCAGCGGAATTCCGGGAAAACCTGCACCGGTACCGATATCCACCAGTTTTAACGGAGCGTTGATGGGATCATATTTCAGAAGGCTGATGCTGTCAATAAAATGCTTGACAGCAATACCCTCGTCATCGGTAATGGCGGTCAGGTTCATTTTCTGATTCCATTCCTGCAGCAGGGAGGCATAGGTCTGAAATTGAAGAAGCTGCTGTTCGGAAATCGGGATTTCGTTTTGTTGGCACCACTGCCGGAGCATTTCACTGATCATCTGATTCATCCTTTGCATGATGATTTTGAGCGGCAAGATAAATTACCAGGACGGAAATATCCGCAGGACTGACACCGGAAATACGGCTTGCCTGTCCGATATTTTCCGGGCGGACCTTGTTCAGCTTTTCACGAGCCTCCAGACGAAGGCCTTCAATAGAGGAATAATCCGTATCCTTAGGAAGAAGCTTTTTTTCCAGACGGCGCACCTGATCAATAATGATGAGCTGTCGTTTGATATAGCCGTCATATTTGATTTCAACCTCTGCCTGTTCCAGGATATTGGGGTGAAGGGGAGGACGGGTGGGATCCACTGGGGTGAGCAGTTCATAATTCAGCTCCGGACGTTTCAGCAAATCAATCAGACGGATGCCGTTGTTAACCTCCGTTGTATTCTGACGTCGTAGAATTTTATTCAGGGCTTCGGAGGGAGGAATCACCGTTTTAGCAGCCCGCTGCAGCTCGGATTTCAGATCTGCCTGCTTTTTTTCAAAGCGCTGCCAGCGTTCCTCTCCGATCAGACCGATTTCCCGGCCGATGGGAGTCAGTCTGGTATCGGCATTGTCCTGACGCAAAATAAGACGATATTCACTGCGGGAGGTCATCATACGGTAGGGATCATTGCAGCCCTTGGTGACAAGATCGTCGATGAGCGTGCCGATATAGGAGCTGGCACGGTCAAGAATCAGGGGAGGCCGATGCTGAATTTTCAGGGCAGCGTTGATGCCGGCCACCAGTCCCTGAGCGGCGGCTTCTTCATAACCGGAGCTGCCGTTGAATTGTCCGGCACCGTATAGTCCAGGAAAATCCTTAAATTCCAGTGTACTGTACATCTGGACAGGATCTGCACAATCATATTCAATGGCATACGCCGGACGCATTACCACACAATGCTCCAGACCTTTGATGGAGTGATAGAACTGCAGCTGTACATCCTCCGGCAGGGAAGAGGACATTCCCTGCAGATACATTTCCTCAGTATCCATTCCACAGGGTTCGATAAAAAGCTGATGTCGTTTTTTGTCGGCAAAGCGGACAATTTTATCCTCTAAGCTGGGACAATAGCGGGGACCGATGCCTTCAATTTTTCCACTATACATGGGGGAACGGTGGATATTATCGAGAATAATCTGCTTGGTTTTCTCATTTGTCCAGCTGATATGACAGGTTACTTTATTTTCAGAGGGGTGTTCCGTATCATAGGAGAAGGGAATCACCGGATCATCTCCTGCCTGCTCCTCCAGATCGGTAAAATCAATGCTGGACTTCAATACTCTGGCGGGAGTACCTGTTTTAAACCGGCGGATTGACATACCCAGCTTTTCCAGAGAGTCGGGCAGAAATTTTGCCGGAAACATTCCGTCCGGGCCGCTTTCATAGGAAACATCGCCCACATATATTTTTCCTCCCAAAAAGGTACCGGTAGCTAAAATAACGGCTTTTGCCAGATACTGGGCTTCCAGGCGGGTTGTGAGCAGCCAGCGCCCGTCGTCAGCCCTGGTCAGCTCGGTAATTTCCGCCTGATGGAGTTCCAAATTTTCCTGCAGCTCCAGTGTATGCTTCATTCGGGTGCTATAAGCTCTCCGGTCGATCTGTGCCCGCAGGGAATGAACGGCAGGTCCCTTACCACGGTTCAGCATCCGCATCTGCAAAAAGCATTCATCTGCAGCTTTTCCCATTTCTCCGCCAAGAGCATCAATTTCTCTGACCAGGTGTCCCTTTGCCGTTCCGCCGATAGAAGGATTGCAGGGGCAATTTCCCACGGCATCCATATTGATGGTAAAGACGGCTGTTTTACAGCCAAGTCGGGCACTGGACAGGCCCGCTTCAATACCGGCGTGGCCCGCACCAATCACTGCAACATCAAATTCTCCCGCTTGAAATTTCATATACACCAATCTCCATTTTTCAGATTCCTCTTTATTATACTCTATCTTTCCATACTTGTCCACCCCGGCGACGGCGGCGGGTGACCCCGCTGGACGTGTTCGCGGGCGCGTGACCGCGCGGGACGTGTTCGCGGCAGCGCTCCACTCCGTTTCGCTCGGTTGTGCCGTGTCCAGCTTTACTGCCGCGGCTTCCACCCCACACGACGCTAACGCGCCGTTTTGGGGTGGTTGTGTTATGACCGGGCATTTTCCCCAGAATTATTTTACACTAACGACGGAGTGCGGCGGGTGACCCCGCTGGACGTGTTCGCGGTGCGTGACCGCACAGGACGTGTTCGCGCCTTGCTCCACTCCGTTCCGCTTGATT
>CACYCV010000030.1 GCA_902772955.1 uncultured Ruminococcus sp. | reverse complement strand
TTTTTCGCAAAAGTCCCCCTGAGTCGCTGTCCGCAGACAGCGAAATACCATAGGGACTTGGGAGCGGCGGAGAGCCTGCGCTGTGGATTCGCTGGAACCCAACACCTGGTACAATGGAAAAGCAAGGACTCCACTAAACAACAAACCCGGAATGGCAATCAAGCCAGTCCGGGTTTGTTTCAGGAATTGGAGGAAAAATATTACTGTTTATCCTTTTGTTTGGGTGCTTTTGGTTTCTTTTCTTTAACTTTCTTTTCACTGTTTTTCTTTGTGTTGGGTTTCGTCTCCGGTTCGGAAACGGGCGCAGAGTTTTTCTTTCTCTTTGACCGTACAACGCCCTGCACCACCAGAAGGGTAATCAGAACCGCCAGACAAATCCCGGCGATCACGTACATGGCAATCATTCTGTCGTTCCAGGTATCTCTGGCCCGGAGAATCCCGTCAATTCCGTCATAATCATTGTCACGAAGCCGGTCAACCAGCTTGCTGCCGGAAATACTCCGGGTAACACGCAAGCCGTTCAGCAGACACCAGGTTCCTGCGCCCGCAAACAACAGCGTACACAGCAGCAGAAAGGAGTTGATCCACATCAGCACGGCTCTGCCTTTGGAGGGATGCTTTTTCTTCATCAGCAGAAGGGTCAGCAGAATCATTCCCAGAGCAATAATTGCCGCGCCGCCGCCAAAGACCAGCCCCGCCCATGAAGGAAGGGAAGTATCATTCTTCACATCGGCAGCCGAACCGCCGACTTCTGTGCGGATTACCTTCAGGGAACGCATTGTCTGAACGCCGTTGGAACCCTGAATGGTAAAGGTCAGAAGGTTTTCACCCGGCTGGAGGGTGGCTTCAGCAGTAAAATCACCGTTTTCCGAAACCGTCACAGGAGAATCGTTCAGTTTCAGAGACGCACCGGGAGCGGTGGTACCGCTGACGGACATTTTTTCGTCAGTCGTCACGGCCACATCCTGAATCCCGTAAAAACGGATATAGAGCGGCTGGTTCAGAAGGGTAATTTCCTTGCTGACGGTGTAGCTGTCCCCTTTGTCCGAATAGGTGGTAACACTCACCTGATTGCTGCTCATCTGCTCCAGAGGCAGGGACAGGGTTCCGCTGCCCTTCAGCTGATAGGAAGCATTCACGCCGTTGATTGTCACATCGGCCTTGACCGGCTGATCTCCGGCCTGATAGGAAATGGTTACCATCAGGTCTGACGTGGATTCCGCTGTGTCAATGGTTACCGTTGCCGGACCTGCCGCCGAAATCTGACGGACATACTTTACTTCGTTTTCATCCCCCCGATAGGGCATCAGCCGCAGGGTCAGGTCGCTGTCTGACACAATACGGGTGGTCCGGATCTCGCTGGGATGTTCTTCCCGGCACACTACCTCTCCCTTAGCGTTGGTTGCCGTCACCAGCATGGTGCCGTAATAATCCTGAATGGCACTCCAGTCCACATAAACGATATGGTCGGTACTGTCAACAGACACCTTAATCAGGGAGGCGTCTCCCTCTTTGGTGTGCCCGGTGATGTTAAATGATGTGGTTCCTTCTGCGTTGGCATCGGATTCCAGACCGTCCCCACGGTTAACCCTGGCTTCCATGGTCAGGGTCCATTTGCCGTCTGGCAGGGTTTTGGTACTGACCTCCGTACTGCTTTCCTTGTTAGTGGTACCGCTGGTTTCCCTCAGCAGGAGCTTCATGGGAAAACCGGTAATGTCATTGTCGGAAACCGCATAAATGCTCCAGGAAAAGGATTCCTCCCGGTCACTCTGCACCTTGGTCTTGACGGTGATCCGGTCCGACTTCGGAGCACTGTAGCTAAAGGAATCCACCTGGATAGGCGGAAGCCACGCCATTACCGTAAATTTGATTTCCTGGTCGGAGGAAATCGTCCATTTGCCGGAGGGGGCCTCCTTGATATACAGGCAGATCAGTCCCTCTGCTTTTTCAACCTTTGCATAGTCCTTGTCGTTTTGATAGGTAGTCTCACCCGTTTTCAGGGTCAGCTTGGGCGCTGTCCCCTGATAGGTGATCATCACTTTGATATCCTCCTGCTGTTCCAGCGTGAAGGTATAGCTCTTGGCTGCCGATACCGTCAGTCCGCCCGACAACACTACCGTACACAACAGCAGCATGGTCAGCAGAAATCCTGCGATTCCGGTCAGTCGGGTCGTTCGGGATTGGTTCATGCTCTCACCGCCTTCGGATTCCATTCAAATTGGATAGGTTTGCCGCCGTCCGTCTGAATCATCACGGCGAATACGTTGGTCTGATCGTGTTTCTGATAGTAGCCCAGGAACATACTGGCAACCGACTGATCCGCTTTGGTAAAGAACCACCAGCGAATCTCATATTTCAGTTTTCCTTCTACGGTCAGACCCAGCACCTGATTGGTCAGGGCCAGCTCACCGCCATTGGTCATATCCAGCTTCAGATTATTGCCGTCATATTTCAGCCCGGCAGTAAAGGCGCCGACGAAGCCTGCTACGGTTTCATCGTCATAGCCCAGCAGCGGGTTGCTGTAGGGAAGCTGCATACCCAGACGAATGTCCGCTGATCCGATTTCTACAGTCTCCAGCAGCTTTGCTTTGGCGGAAAGGCCGATATACTGCTGTCCAAAGCTCAGAGATAGCTTGACATCCTCCAGACTCAGGAAAGAAACGTCACCCACAAAATCCTCCAGCTTCGGCATCAGTGCGGAAACCTTGGCAACGGATATTTTGCAGCCGCCCTCCAGGGTCATGCCTGAAAGTCCTTTTTCGCCCAGATCGGTGACACCCAGCTGGAAATCAGAGAAGGTCACCGGAACAGCGCTGATGGTAGTATTGATATCCTTATCGCAGAAAATTCTGGCGGTATCAAACTGACCGCCCTTCCATCCCAGCTCCAGTCCAAGACCGTCAGCCAGCATGGCAACATTCACGGCAACCTTGATGGAGTAATCCGCATTTTGGGTGTCGATTTTCAGGGTAAAGTCATTCAGGTTTACATTCAGTGCCAGATTGCCGAATTTCATCGGCTTGAATTCCTCCTGATCCGTAGAGGAGGCAGAAATTTCCAGCGTACAGTCCACTGCCGTTCCGGAGATAATCAGGCTTTCCTCATGATTTGCCTGGAAGCGGAAGGCATCTTTGACATGGGAGGCATCCAGCAGCTTGTCCTGCAGCGGGAACGCCGTGGTAAATTCATTGAAGTTCATGACCATTCTGTCCGGATAGAGGGTCAGTCCGGGGGTATTGAGTTCAAACATCTGGGGAATCAGAAGATTGGTGTTCACCGTTACCGGACGCACGGTAAAGCTGTCTGAAGAAGGTGCAATCCCACTATTGCGGTAAAGGGTCATATTGTCAATGCTGCCGATCCGGAACACCAGACCTCTCTTTGCCATCATGGCAGCAAAGGAATTGAGGTTTTCTCCCCCCTCCTCATAGGAAACATAGGCGCCCTTGGCAGACAGCTCAATGGAGTTGTCGGAGTCCGGATTTCCCTGCAGGGTCACATCTCCGGAAAAACAAAGCCAGTTATTCATTCTGACAAAGCCGCTGAGCACAACGCTGCTGTTGGTTCTGGACACATTGCTGGCCTCAAACACATAGTCGCCAAAGGCCACAATCTGATTCTGATCGGAGGAAATCACCAGTCCGTTGTCAAAAACGCAGCGCCTTCCCCCCACCTTGACAACAACGCTGTAATTGCCGCAGGCCGCATTCGCAGGAACGGTCACCTTCCAGCGGGTATCGTCCACATATTCACAGGACAGGTCATAGGTCATACCGGATTTGATGGAAACCTCCATGTCCTTGTCCTTGGTCAGTCCCTGTCCCAGCAGATACAGCGTCTGGGGAGCCTCGGAGCGATAGAGCAGCCGTGTATTGAGGCCGCTGACAGTCAGATCCTGCAGAGCAATCAGAGGCTCCTGCTCCTGTCTGGGCTGCCGAGGATTTTCCGGGTTCTCCGGATTTGTTTTTGCTTCCAAGGAATAATATTCCGTATCGGAAATCTTGTCGTCATCACGATAGACCGCCAGGGCGCTGCGGTCCACCATCAGCGTATCCTGGGCATGATAGGTGATCCTGTAGCGATTGCGGCTCATTCCCAGCAAATACTGATAGAAGGACAGCAGGGTTTTGGCATCGGACACATAGGTATAGCTGCCGCCGCCATAGTCGGAATAACTCTTGAGCAGATCCGAATCGACATCACTGCCCAGTCCCATGCTATAGATCGTCACATCCTTGCTCATGCAGGCTTCCTTTAACCGCTGCATATTGCTGTCACCGGGGTAGGAATCCTGTCCGTCAGACATCACAATCATGATATTCATCGCTTCTCCGGCCTGCACCTGATTGATGGCATACTCCACGGCCTCATAGATATCCGTGCCGCCTCTGTCATCCATATTGTCAATCGCAGCCCGCAGAGCGGAAGCATCAGAACCAATCGGAGCGCAGGAGGACTGCAGAATGCTGCTGTCAAATGCAACGATTCCTACCTTGACATCTCCTGACAGATTATTGACAAACTCTCTGAGAGCGCTTTTGAGGCTGTTGATCTTGTTGTCGGATCCCATACTGCCGGAGTTATCACACACCAGGACAATGTTGAAGGACACGTCCTGGATTTTTTCGATCTGATAGTCCTTGATCTGGATGCCGCAGTCGTAAATTTCCAGCTTAGAGCGGAATTTTTCCACCGTATCGGCAATGCTTTCATCCACTGCCACCACCAGGGAAACCTTTTCAAAGGCAGATGCATCCACCGAAATCACATTGACCGATGCGGTCATCTGATTGACCTGACTGGTGACATAGCGTTCAAAGACCCGAACGTCACTGCTGTCAGAGTCGGTATCTCCCTCTGAGTCGCCGCGATAGTCACAAGCAGCAATCTCCGGCTCCTCCCATGCTGCCATTCCAAAGTAATCACTCTGCTCCCCCGGATGATTCTGTCCGCCGTTCAGCTCCTCGGAAATGCTTTTGGCGAAGGATTGATCCTCTGCACTAAGGTCAGAGCCATAGCCCTCCCGCATCTCCTCGGCAGACATATTTTCAACCATCACGGTAACATACCGGTCTATACTCTTGAGTGCTTCGGTATTGTTTCTGTTGGTCAGAATCTGATTAATCTCAGCCGCCGCGCCTGCATAAACCTCGTCATCGCTGTTAGCGGCAGTAAGCAGTGCCCTGCGGACATATTCACTGCTGTTGCTGTTCTGGTCACCATAATCCAGACGGGCAAGCATCAGATAAAGCTTGGAGGCTTCCTTTTCATGTTCATTTCTGGCCAGTGCCAGCAGCTGAGAACGAATCCATTTCCGATACAGCTTGGGCGTACTGATGTCAGACTGCTCCAGCACTGCCCTGGCATCAGCGATGGTTTCCTCACTGTCGCTGAAATCGTTGGACCGCTCCTGCTGGTCGATCCAGGAAGCAATGCGTTCATTCCGGTCATGGATTTTCTGATTGATACTGCTGTTGCGGAGAACCGTATTGCTGATTTTATTGGAGCGGCAAAGCTCTGCCAGCACCAGCAGGGAACGGACATCCGAATAACGGGCCGAGCGGTCGACGATACCGGCATAATCCCCGGCGATCACCATAGCCTTGAGATAGCTGCGCTCCATCACGGAGGAAGCAAACAGACCGGGATCCGCCGCGCTGTATTTCCGATAGGCTTCCACTGCGGTTTTTGCTTTTGAAGCGTCGGTGGACTGCAGACTCATGGTATCCACGAGGGCATAGGTTCTGGCGGCACCGATGGCATTTTCCGAAAGTCCCATAGAACCGATATCCCGGAGAATCAGCTCTGCCATTTTCTGATAGGTTCCGCTTCCTTTCTGCAGAAGGGTAAGCTCATTATATTCCGCCTGGAACCTTTCCTGATCGGAGGAATGCTGGTTCATCAGCAGACGGTAGATTCCCTCCGCCTGGGAATAATTCCGGCGCAGCGCCTCCAGTCTGGCTCTTGCCAGAAGGCAGCGATGGTTGAGAGGATATTCCGCGGTATATTCGTTCAGCAGCTTTTCCGCCCCCACCGTTTCACTCTGAGACAGCAGAGCGAAGGACATATCCAGCATTTTTGTCCGGGTTTCCGCCGCAGAAACAGCCGCCTCCCCCTCCTGTGCAACAGCAACCTCAGAGAAGGTCAGTCCCACCGCCAGGGCTGCCACAAGGGTAGCCGGTACCAGAGCGATTGCGATTGCTGCCCAGGGCTTCCGGTTTTTCCTGCGAAAAATCGTGAGCAGCACTGCACCTACCGCTGCGGCAATCAGCACGATCAGCACAATTGTCAGCGCATTCATATCATCCATCCTTTCCGAAAATGCAATATGCATATTTATGTTTTATTATAACAAAAAATTTCTCACATTTCAACCGATTTTTTATTATTTCCCAATTTGGCATTTTCAGCTTTGAGAGCTTTTCTCATAACACGCAAGGGCAAGCCTTAGAGAAACTCTGATGAAATCCAGTGTCTGTATTGCGCCGTCAGATTGCATCAAATGAGCGCAGGAAACCTGACGGTTTGGGGGCGAATTTGGTGCAAGGTGACGGAAAAGATGCAAGCAAGGCAGGGCTGAGCCGAAAGGCGTGATTGATTCAGCGGTTTCTTCATTCTGACACTGCAAGCCCTTCCGCAGCGTTTTCCGGAGTTATGCGCACCACAAAACGTCAAAGAGCAGAAAAACCCCTGTACGAGAAAACCGTACAGGGGTGAAAATCATCATAGATTATTCAAAGATCTTAGCAACAACGCCTGAACCAACGGTTCTGCCGCCTTCACGGATAGCGAAGCGGAGACCCTCTTCCATAGCGATGGGAGTGATCAGTTCAACGGTCATGTCAACGTTATCGCCGGGCATGCACATCTCTGTGCCCTCGGGCAGGTTGATAACACCGGTAACGTCAGTGGTTCTGAAATAGAACTGGGGACGATAGTTGTTGAAGAAAGGAGTATGACGGCCGCCT
>CACYCV010000029.1 GCA_902772955.1 uncultured Ruminococcus sp. | reverse complement strand
TCCGTACTCTGCCCGATAAGGCACCTTGTGGAGCCTTCTCAGAGTCCCGGCCACTTTCGCCGAATCCTCCGCATTTTTATAATCCGGCCCGCGAAAATCCTTCACATAACGGGATATCTTCCATCCTGACGCCCCATCCATATACAGAAACGTCGGATCAAACCCGTATTGACGGGCTGCCAGCAAAGAACGCTTCTCATTTTCCCTTACGATCAGCTGTTCCGATCCTTTTCCGGGATGCCGGTAAACGTACTCGTCCCCATGGAGTTCAAATATATATGACTCATTGACAAGCCCTCCCGGCAAAGGCCGGAAGTTCCGGATTTCCTCTTCCGCGCAGTGAAAATAACTGCAGATATTGTTGAAATATTCCGCTCTCATAATTGTATTTTATAGCATCGCACCCTTATATAGGATCAAATTCCAAGTTTTTTGCTGTAGCACATTCTTTTTTCGTTTATAATAAAGCATGTATTTGGCTTCGTGAAAAGAACAACCCGGCGAAAAATATGAACACAAGAAAACTTCAAGTTCTCAATATCCTTGCTTCCATAACCGTCCTCCTCTATCTGGCTGTAGATGGTTACGGCAGTTCTTCCTCAAAAATCCGCCTTCTCGGCGGTATCTTTCTGGTGCTTTCTCTATGTCTTTGGATTCTTAAGCTGATTCTCGCCCGGAATCCGTTTCCAGCTGCCATCCGGGTACAAAATACAGCTGCAGATATGGAAAAAGGAAATATCCATAATGCTCTGTCTTTCATCACAGACTCTTTGGTTCTGCTCGGGACTTATGCCCCGCTGCTCATCGTGCTGCGTTTTATCGATCCTTTTCTCTTCGTGCTTTACGGCTATGAGTATGGCCATCTGTTTACAATTATAGAACGAATCGTCGTCGATTTCGCCGCAACCGTACTGCTTGTTCTTTCTGTAGGCCGCTTCTTTGGGCAAATCGGTTCAGATACACGCGTTTTCTGCGAAAAATGGTCCCACGTTCTGTCCGTACTGTTTTACATCCTGTTTGCCTATGTATTTTTGAATCGTGCCCTCAACTCCACTATGTTCAGAGAGACCTTTGCAAATGCATCTCTTCCATCCAAGCTCTTCAGACTCAGTGTCAGTCTTTTGCTGCTTCTTGCGGTATTTACTGCAGGTACACAAAAAAAGCACCTTCACTGGGCGTTTATGACTGCAATTCTAACCACAGGCTTCTTCCACTATAAGATCGGCGGACAACGGCATCTTATTCTGGTCATGTGTATCCTGATTGTCGCAGCTGCCGGAAAAAACGCAAAAACGATCCTTTGGATCAGTGCTGTGGCAGGTGCCGCTGCTGTTCTTACAACTCTGGCCGCAATGAACCAGGGTTTCCTTTTAAATCTGACCTCGTACAGTATCGATATGCCGGATGTGCCCCGCTACGCCCTCGGATTCATCTCACCAACCGACTGCGCCGCACATCTTCTGTACCTCCTGATCATCTGGTGCGTTCTCCACGCAGACTGCACCAAATCTGTCCTGAACCTCGACTTCTTTGTCATGGTCTTCTTTCTGTTTATTGCGCAGAGCCTCAATCATGCCCGCACAAATGCTATGCTGATTGCAGTTGTGATGGTTTTGACATTGTTTCACAGATTTTGGCTCATATTGCACGCTTCCGATGAGGCTTATGGACATGGACAGACTCTTGAGTCAGACCCCCGCTTTTCGAGGTTCCGTCTGCATCTTATTCCTGCATACATCGCGGCACTCAGCTTTCCCCTGTGTTTCGCTTTCAGTTATTTCATGTCCAAAACCTATGCAGAGGGAGAGCCTTTCCTCTTCGAATCTTTTCTCGGACGATTCATCAGCCCCAAGTCCTACAGCGACCGCCTGCTCTATGCGAGCCGCGCACTGGCCCAATACCCGCTGTCCCTGTTCGGAATTGATATTACGGAACATGGAAACGGCGGGATGATTACTCATCCCACCGACTATTCCTTCATCGATATTTCCTATATCCGTGTCCTCCTTGCCGGAGGAATTCTGATTACGATTCTGCTGCTTACGGCCATGACATATCTTCAGCTCAGGGCGGTCCGGGCACGGCAGTTCTATATCCTCGCGCTGCTTTCAATAATCGCAGTCAACTGCCTGATTGAGCATCATCTCTCCGAATTCTGCTATAATGTATGGCCCGTACTTTTACTGGCTTCTCACCGGGAAGAAACTTAGCTGCTTCCTTTGCCGCTTAAGTTATTTCCATTTCAGTTCAGCAACTGCGCCGGTTGATGCCTTCTTGGAAGTATCGTTCCATTTTCCGGAAACAACGATATAGTATGTTCCCTTCTTTAATTTCTTAGCGGACATATATCCTGTAATTTTACCGCTTCGATCGGATTCGGTCTTCAGCTTCACAGCCTTCATCCCGGATGTATAAATGGCTACTTTCAGATGAGAACTCTTCCCCTTTTCAGCCTGTTCCATATTCCCTTCCTTCAAGGCAATATGGACGTGCTGCTTCTTTCCGGTTTTGATTTTATAATAGCGTTTCCACGTTTTCTTCTTCGACTTCGTATATAAAACACTTACTGCTTTTTTATTTTTCTTAAGGCCTGCCGCATTTTCTTTTGTATAGTTTTTCTTCGCCGGATCCTTCGCAAAGGTATAGGAAACCGTTCCCTCTGAGCCGGGCTTGATCACATATGTTCCCTTATTCACAGCCACAAGATCCGTTCCGACATGTGCCCCTTCTTTATAAGCGGTACCATCGCTCTTGCAGAAAGTCCAGGTTCCGTCTTTTCCGTCTTTGGTCTTCACTTTTATCGTAATAAAGCCGTTTTTAGAAAGACTGATTTTCAACTGTGTTTTATCGTTGACATTTGCGGCCTTTCCCGGCTTCAGAGGAATGATCTCTCCCTTTTTATATCCGCATATTGAACATATGTTAAATTTATTGAAAAGATGTTTTTCCTTGACGGTTTCCTTCTTTCTTTTTCCGCAAGTCCAGCATTCCTGCTCCACAAGGCAGGAATGTGTATCTGCATCTACTATCTGATACTTTCCTTTGCTGACCAGCTCCCATTTATGATCCTCCGGGTATGCTTCCTGCCTCAATTCCATACAATAATTGCACATATAATTATAATAAGTGATATGCTGAGTCTCTCCCCTTTCGTCCACAACAACGGTGTGAACAAACCAATCATGCTCGCAGTCCTCCTGGGCATAGGCCGGCATTGCGGATCCGATGATCAGTATCAAAACCAGTGCCGGCAATATTAACTTCGAAGCAATCTTTCTGCTCATCCTTCTTCTGCCTCCTTTCATGATGCATTTTCTGAAAACAGATACTAACTTTATTATACATGATTCTTTCTGCAAAGTCATTTTTCAGAACACCCTCTTCTTCTTTTTGTCGTTCTTTCGGGATTATGGTATGATAAGCAATAATATTGCTTCAAGAGTTTTGCTTTGTATTTACAGGTTTAAGATGAAAAATAAAACTCGTTCAAATATACTGTTGAAAACTGCAGTTTTTATATATCTGTCAATCCTTACCCTGCTTGTTGCTTTCCAGAACACCGACAGTATCTGGGGAAACGGGGAAACCTGGGTCGATGCCTCTGTTTACAAATACGTCGCCTGGATGATGGATCTCGGATATATGCCTTATAAGGATACCTTTGATCACAAAGGTCCTCTCGTCTACATCTTTTTCTGGATCGGCAGAAAATTCGGCAGTTGGCGCGGTGTATGGGTTCCTTATGTTGTTCTCATATTCGTTTCGCTGCTGCTTCTTTATCTGGTCATCAGAAAATTCTGTTCTCCGGCACTGAGCTGTGTTTTGATGCCGGTGATCTTTGCAGTCCTGTTTGACTATGAAATCCATGCCATGTCTCCTGAAGGTTTGGCTATTCCCTTTATGGCGGGAGGACTGTATATTTTTCTGGACTACTTTCTTTTTAACAGCAGCATTTCTAAACTCAGGCTGTTTTTATGCGGATTGTGCTTTGGATGCATACTGATGATCAAAGCCCAGATGACCTCCGTGTGGATTGTATTTAGCATAGCGGTTCTGATAAAAAACATCAGGGAAAAAAGCATCCCGAATATCGGAAAGTTCCTTATTTTCTTCCTTTTAGGTTGCGGTGCTGCCGTGGTCCCGATTCTTCTGTGGCTCATCCGGGGCGATGCTTTCAGAGATTTTATCGCGGATTATATTGTGTTTAACAGTAAATACGCCGCCCTGTATACGGGAAATACACCCTCGGAAATCTTTGCGGAAAGAGTCAGGGCTGTCACATACTTTATGAACAAACCGATCATCCTGCTGAGCCTGTTTTACTGCTTAGCCATGATCCGATTCAAAAAAGAAAACCGGGCTTTTCACATTTCGTATCTGATATA
>CACYCV010000028.1 GCA_902772955.1 uncultured Ruminococcus sp. | reverse complement strand
CGCTAACGCGCCGCTTTGGGGTGGTTCTTTTTTAACCGGAAGAGCGCTTCTCTAAGTTAAAAGTTTCGCCAGCCTTTTCAAAGGCTGCAGGGTCCAGGGACAGAGTCCCTGGGCGCACTCCGCAGAGTGCGAAACACCAAAGAAAACCATTTCAGCCGATTTTGTAATTGACAGCCGTTTCCCGCAGATAAACAAAGGTGTCATAGAGGTTCAGCTTGCCGTAGCCCCATTTGTTATTGGGATAAGAAAGGCCGCTTTCTCTGGTACAGCCGCCGATCAGCAGACTTTTGATGAGATCTCCGTTAATGGTGGGCATATTGTTCTGAAGAATGCCCCACTCCATCAGCAGCGCCGCCGCTCCTGCGGTGATGGCCGCCGCTGCGCTGGTGCCGGTCATGGTACCGTATCCGGTGGGATAAATGCCCCGGACTCCCACTCCGGGAGCAACAAAATCGGGGGCAATTCTGGGCATCCGGGTGGGACCCCAGGAGGAGGAAACCGACAGACTTCCGTCATCGCTGTTATAGGCACCGCAGGTGATGGAACGAAGCGCTGCTGCCGGATAGACAATGGTTGTTTCCGGTACCGGCTTGAGGAATTCTACCTCCGGACTGACCTGCCCCGTCATCGGCAGCCAGGCAAAATAGCTGCCGTCTATAATGGAATCTCCGTATAGCTGAATGTCCCAGATACCCTCTGTGGCACTTTCAAAGCCGACGATGATGTTGTTGTTGATATCCTTGAAATATTTGATGAACACCCGCGTTTCTTCCATTATCAGCTTTTCGGCATATTCCAGTCCCGAACGAAAGGGAATCCGGGGAACGGCTTCTCCGGTGGGGGATACTACTCCCACGGACAGTTTATCAAAGGCGGGACCGAAAATGATGACAGAAAAGGACACTCCCTGCCGTCCAACCTTGATGCTGACGGTCTGTACGCTGTTGCCGGTGGAAAATTTTCCCTGGGTATGGTGTCGGGCATTGGCTTCGTTGCCCGCTGCCGTCACAAAAGCAACTCCCGCCCGCTGGGACACAAAGGATATATAATCCTCAAACAGGGTGTTGCCGTCATGAGCGCTGGTATTGGAGCCCATACCGATGCAGATGACCACAGGCTTTCCCAGAACAATGGAGCGGTCAAGGATATACTTGATGCCGAGAAGATAATCGGAGGATTCATACAGATTGGGATTGTCCGGCGACAGAAGATACCGGCGGATATAAAAATCCCTGGCCCGTCTCAGCTTCACGGCAATCAAAGACGCTTTGGGAGCGGCTCCGATATAGTCTCCTGATTCATTGGCAGCGGCAACGGATGCCAGAAAGGTGCCGTGCCCGTCCTCGTCCGTCTGAGGAACCACATTCAGCGGCGTTTCCGAACGGAGGGCACGGTTAAGATCGCTGTTGTCGTAATCCGAACCGAAATAGAGCCCCTCACTGCGTTTGCCGTCTACGGTCTGATCCCACAGATGAAGGATTTTGCTGGTGCCGTCCTCAAACTGAAAGGCCTTCTGGGTATAATCAATGCCGGTATCTACAATGCCGATAATCACCCCTCTGCCGGAAAGATCCAGAAAGGGTTGGTTCAGCACCTGTGTAATCCCGCTGCGGTCGTTTCCTACACTGTCCAGTGGAGACAGTATTTTGGGGTAGAAGGACAAAAAGTCACTGCCCAGATCCATGAGCAGTCCCTGAATATACTTTTCGTTGGTATAGACAATAATGTAATTGTTGGCCAGCTCCGTTCCGAAATGAAGATACGGTTTATCGGCGGCATAATCCTGGAACCGCCGGGTATTGATAACCTGAAAATCTACCGTAGTCGGCAGCTTGACGTATTCCTCCAGAGGAAGAAGGTCCTCGTCCATGCAGTATTCCTCCTTGTGCATCACAGGATGATTGGTGGGGGTCTTGCTTCGTCTTTTGCTATTGCCGGAAGAACATTCCGGGAATGTCTGAAATGCAATAGCGGTATCATGCTACAGAAGGAGGTCAAAGGTGTCTGCGAGACAAAGCTTTCCGTAGCCGAAGGTGGGATTGGGATAACGCATTCCCGCCTGACGTCTGGCGCCTGCCCGCAGATAGGCCTTAATCCGTTCCCCGTAAAAGAATGGAGCATTCCCGTTCACAATGCCCCATTCCATCAGCAGCGCAGAGGAACCGGTCACGAAGGGTGCCGCAAAGCTGGTGCCGGTAACGGCATCGTAGCCGCCTCCGGAACGGACAGTCAGAATACTGACGGCGGGTGCTGCCAGATCAGGCATTTTTTCCGGATTATCCCGGCTTCCGACACCGGAAAAGGGGGCAATGCCGCCGATCCGGTCATTATAGCCTGCCACCCGGATTACCTTCCGGGCAGTGGAAGGAATCGTCATGGTGTCGGAAACGGTGGGGTCGGAAAAAAAGGTCTGTCCGGTAACCTCCTCAGTGGTTGGAAGCCAGAGCTGTATCTGTCCGTCTGTGATATTTCCCGCCCGGAGCCGCAGAATCCACGTGCCCGCCGGAATGCCGGTGCCGGATTCTGAGAAAACGGAAAGAAAAATCTCCTGGTCAACGGAATACCGGGTGGGCTGACGGTACAGAAGGCGCAGAAGCAAATCGCCGTTTCTGACGGTCTTGCTGCCATCGGACACGGTGACAATGCCGGAGGAAAGGCCGTTGGGAAACAGCAGCTCTACGTTGATTTCGTCCACAAAGTTTTTCCAGAGGGAAAGATAAAAGGAGGAAATTCCCGCTGCCGTGAAGAAAACGACATCCCGGGTTTCGCCGGACTGCAGCTGTCCGGCGTAATGGTGTCCGGCGGAGCCTTCATTGCCGGTGGGTGTGACAAAAACGCACTTCCATTCGTTGGCGATTTCATCCAGATATTCTTCAAACAGGGAGGTTCCGTCATGGGAACCGTTGTTCATGCCGAAGCTGAGATTAATGGCAGCCGGACTGCCTGCTTCTCTTGCCCGACGGATGACATAGCGTAACGCCCGCATGATTTCCGTACTCTGCGCAAAGCTGTCATTGCCTTTTCTGCCCACTTTGACGATGAGCAAGGAGGCCAGAGGGGCTGTTCCCTGGTTTTCACTGCCGGAGCTTCTTCCGTTTCCGGCGGCAATCCCGGTTACGGCGGTTCCGTGTCCCAGGCGGTCCCGTGAGGGAACGATTTCAAAGGGCCTTGGAGAGGTAAGTGCCTGATTGATGGTCTGTGCATCATATTCTGAGCCTTCGGCAAAACCGGCAGGAGGTTTTCCCTCAATGGTCTGATCCCAGAGCCATAGAATCCGGGTGGTTCCGTCGGGATTGCGGAAATCCGGATGAGTATAGTCAATGCCGGAGTCAATCACAGCCACAATGGTGCCGTTTCCCTGCAAAGCCAGACCGTCATTTCGCTGTACCCGGCTGATGCAGCTGGAGGAAAGCTGAAAGGCAGTTTCTACAGAAAGCTGTTTGGGCAGCTCGATATCCTCAACCTCTGTAAACCCGTTAAGCTCCTCCAGTCGATTGTCCGGAAGAGTGACAATGGCATAGCTGCCAGAGAGGATTTCCGCAACGCCGTCTACCTGTCGGGCAACTTCCCCGATATTTCCGTTGTACTTGACGATGACCTCCATGGACTTCCCTCCTTCTTCAGCAATATCTATGCACCATTTTCCCTCTTCATTCATCTTAGGGCGGGTGCGTTTTGACCGGCGGAACGCTTTGCTAAGACAAAAGTTTTCGCTCAAGCCTTTTTTAAAAGGCTTGCAGGGTCCAGGGACAGCGTCCCTGGGCGCACTCCGCAGAGTGCGAAATGCCAAAGGGGTGGGCGGAGTGCCTCCGCTTTCGATTCGCGGCGCGCTCCACTCCGTTCCGCTTGATTTTGCCGTGTCCAGCTTTACTGCCGCCGCTTTTGGGTGGTTTTCTTTAGAAGAATGCTTTGCCAAGTTTGTTTTCGGGGTTCTTAGGGGATAGGAGGCACAATGCCGGTTTTGCACCCACAGAAAAAGCTCCGCTCATTCCATTTCCGGATGTGAGCGGAGCAAAAAATATGTATGTTTTGAAGGGAAAGCTGTCAAGGAGATAATCAGTCGTTCTGAAGAACACCGATGCCTAAATCCGTCAGCTGCTGGGGGTCAACATCTGCAGGAGCGTTGGTCATGGGTTCACTGGCGTTCTGAACCTTGGGGAAGAGAACCACGTCTCTGAGGGTGGGAGCGCCTAACATCTGCATTACTAGACGATCCAGTCCTATGCCCATGCCGCCGTGAGGGGGTGCACCGAACTTGAAGGCGTCCATCAGGAAGCCGAATTTGGTATAGGCCTCCTCGTCGCTGAGTCCCAGCATGGAGAACATCTTTTTCTGAAGCTCGGGATTGGTAATCCGGATGGAACCGGAGGAAAGCTCGGTACCGTTCAGCACCATGTCATAGGCCTTGGCATAGACCTCTCCTTTGTTGCCGTCCAGCTTGTCCATGCAGTCGTCGGTGGGTGAGGTGAAGGGATGATGCATGGCGATCCATTCACCGCTTTCCTTATCAAACTCAAAGAAGGGAAATTTGACAACCCAGAGGAAATTGTAGCCCTTGCCGATGAGATCCAGTCTCTTGGCACATTCAATACGAACCGCTCCCAGAGTGGACAACACCAGATTGGTGTCGGCATCGGCCACAATCATGATGACATCGCCTTTTTCGGCTCCTGACCTGTCCAGAATGGCAGCCATTTCGTCCTCTTTCATGAATTTTGCAAAGCTGGAGCTGATACCGTCATCTGTCCAGCGAATCCATGCCAGCCCTTTGGCTCCCATGCCGCGGACAAATTCGGTCATTTTGTCGATTTCCTTGCGGGTGTAGGTCTTGACTGCATTTTTGGCAGTGATACCCCGTACCGAACCGCCGGCTGCCAGCGCATTTTTGAATACGGCAAATTCCGTGTTGGCCACGGCATCGCTGATGTTGAAGATTTCCATTTCAAAACGGATGTCGGGCTTATCGGAGCCATAGCGTTCCATGACCTCGTTATAGGTGTAGCGGGGGAAGGGAGTGGGAATGTCCACATCCATGACATCCGTGAACAGACGCTTGATATAGCGCTCTCCCAGATCGAGAATATCCTCCATATCCACAAAGGACATTTCAAGGTCAATCTGAGTGAATTCCGGCTGACGGTCTGCCCGGAGATCCTCGTCTCGGAAGCAGCGGGCAATCTGCATATACCGGTCAAAGCCTGCTACCATGCAGAGCTGCTTGTACATCTGGGGAGACTGGGGAAGGGCATAGAAGGAACCCTTATGGATACGGGAGGGGACCAGAAAATCTCTGGCACCTTCCGGAGTGGATTTGATAAGCATGGGGGTTTCCAGCTCAATAAAGCCGTTTTCGTCAAAGAAATCACGGGTAACCTTGGCAACCTTATGACGAAAAATCATATTTTTCTGCAGCTCCGGACGGCGCAGATCCAGATAACGGTATTTGAGCCTGGTCAGCTCGGCGGTGGGACAGTTATCAATGATTTCAAAGGGTGTGGTTTCGCTTTCAGAGAGAATCCGCAGTTCCTTGACCTCAATTTCAATATCGCCGGTGGGAATTTCCTTGTTTTTGGAGCTGCGCTCCCGGACGATTCCCTTTGCGGCCAATACGAATTCCGAACGAACCGTAAATGCCTTTTCAAATACTTCCTTGGCGGTTTTATCGTCAAAGGCCAGCTGAACAATGCCGGTTCTGTCTCTCAGATCGATGAAGATGAGCTGACCGAGATCACGCTGCCGCTGGGTCCAGCCGCAGACAACGACTTCACTGCCGATATCATGGGCACGAAGCTCACCGCAGTAATGGGTTCTTTTTAATCCTGTTAAAAATTCAGCCATGATGATACCTTCCTTTTTTGGTTTCTTTTTTTATCCTTTCATTTCTTCCAGCTGCTGCAGCAGCCCGGATTGGTCGTTTTCAACATAGGCGGCAAAAAAATGCTCAAAGAAACCGTCATTCAGCGGAACAATCGTCTCCGTGCCGGTTTCCATGTTCCGCAGCTTGGCGCTGCCTTCTGCCAGTTCGTTGTCACCGATGACCATTGTGAATTTTGCTTTGATTTTATCGGCATATTTCATCTGCGCCTTGATACTTCTGCCGACAATATCCCCTTCGGCAATGAGAGAAGCGTTTCTGACGCCTTCGATAATGGTGAATGCCCGGCGTTTGGCTTCGTCACCGATGCCGATGACATACAAATCGCATACCGGAGGTGCGGGAATTTCTATTTTCCGGCTTTCCAGCAGCAGGAGAAGCCGTTCGATGCCCATGCCGAAGCCAAGTGAAGGCGTATGGGTACCGCCTAATTCCTCAATCAGTCCGTCATATCGTCCGCCGCCGCAGACAGTGCCCTGGGCACCGATGTCGTTGGAGACGAATTCAAATACCGTACGGGTGTAATAATCCAGTCCTCTGACAATATGAGGATTGACCTGATAGCGGATGCCTGCAGCGGCGAGACAATCCTTGACACCTTCAAAGTGCGCCTGACAGTCCTCACAGATATAATTCAGTACGGTGGGTGCGTGTGCGGCAATTTCGGAGCAAACAGGACTCTTGCAGTCCAGAATCCGCATAGGATTTCTGTCCAGCCTGGACAGACAGGTTTCGCAAAGCTGATCCTTTTTGCTTTCAAAATATTCTCTCAGGGCTTTATGATAGTTGGGACGGCACTTTTCGCAGCCGATGGAATTCAGCTCCAGACTAAGATCATTCACACCCAGCCGTTCAAAGATGGAATGGGCGGCACAGATGACCTCCGCATCCGCCAAGCAGGAGGGAGCGCCGTACACCTCCATGCCGAATTGATGAAATTCCCGCTGGCGACCCTTCTGGGGCTTTTCGTAGCGATAGCAGGAGGTGAGATAATAGGCCTTGATGGGATATCCGTCGTTATAGACCCCATGCTCCAGCATTGCTCTGGCAGCACCGGCGGTGCCTTCGGGACGAAGGGTGACGGACTCACCGCCTTTGGTGGTAAAAGTGTACATTTCCTTTTGTACCACATCGGTTGTATCGCCTACCGAACGGTTAAAAAGCTCGGTATGTTCAAACACAGGGGTACGGATTTCCTTGAATCCATAGGCCAGTGCCTGTTTGCGCATAATATCTTCCACAAACTGCCATTTATAGCTTTCGCCCGGCAGAATGTCCTCGGTTCCTTTGATTCCGTTTGTGATCAGTTTCATGGTTTGCCCTCCCGTTTGATAAGTACCAAACTTTATTATACAATGTTCTGTCGGAATAGGCAACATTTATTCCAAAAAATCTACGGAAATCAATTTTGCCGGGATTTCTTCCGAGTTGAAAGTTTTGCCAGCCTTTTCAAAGGCTGCGGGGCACGTACCGGCACAGCGTCGCTGTCAGGCAGCGTAAATGCTCTTGCAATCCTGAACAATTCGGATAGAAACAAGCATCAGACAAGTCGACAGCGGAGGCACTTCGCCGGGCAAAAACCGTTTCAAAGCGTTTTGGGTCAAAAAAAGCCCGACATCCCTGTGATGGATGCGGGCTTTTTTGTTCGCAGAGTACGCCCAGGGACAGAATTCCTGGACCCTGCAAGCCTTTTGAAAAAGGCTTGAGCGAAAACTTTTAACCTGAATCCGTGAAACTCAAATAGAATAAATAGCTGAAAGCAAGATAAACAGAGCTTTACAAGCAAAATGTATCATTCCTTGT
>CACYCV010000027.1 GCA_902772955.1 uncultured Ruminococcus sp. | reverse complement strand
GCGCCGCTTTGGGGTGGTTGTGTTATGACCGGGCATTTTCCCCAGAATTATTTTACACTAACCCACCTGACTGGGATCACGGAAATCAACTTTCTTCTCCGGAATATCGGGACTCTGTCCCAAACCCTGCGGGGGGAAACCCTTTTTTTGAAAAAAGGGTTATCCCCCGGACCCCTTTCCCCAAAAACTTGTGCTTTGGGGGATCAAAGACCAACAAAAAGGTCAATTGTTTTAAATTGATTTTCCTGCAGAAAGCCGAGCGCACCGGAGTGGAGCAAGGCGCGAATCGTCCCGTGCGGTCGCGCACCGAATTCCAAAACATCTTGACAATAAGGTTGACAAATAAACCTTTTTGAACGATAATATATTTGTATGTTTCTTAGGGAAGCCAGACGTTTTGTAATTTTGCAGGATAACGGAGCTGCTGCATCTGAAATGATTTTTGTGGCAGGCGCTTTCCCGAAGAGGCCGCAAAGGAATATCAACCGAAGGGAGAATTGAACATGGGCTATACAATTGCTCAAAAAATTATCAAGGCTCATCTGCTTAGCGGAGAAATGACCGTTGGCAGTGAGGTGGGACTGAAAATTGATCAGACATTGACACAGGATGCCACCGGTACAATGGCGTATCTTGAATTTGAGGCGATCGGGGTACCGAGAGTCAAAACAGAAAAAAGCGTGGCATATATCGATCATAATACCCTTCAGACTGGCTTCGAAAATGCAGATGATCATCGCTTTATCCAGACAGTTTGTAAAAAACACGGAATTTACTATTCCAGACCCGGCAACGGTATCTGCCATCAGGTACACCTGGAACGCTTTGGCAAACCCGGTAAAACCCTGATCGGATCCGACAGCCATACGCCCACCGGCGGCGGTATCGGTATGCTGGCTATCGGTGCGGGCGGTCTGGATGTGGCTGTCGCTATGGGCGGCGGCGCATATTATATTTCCATGCCTAAAATGGTGAGAGTCAATCTGACCGGTAAGCTCCGGCCCTGGGTATCTGCGAAGGATATTATTCTGGAGGTTCTTCGCATCATGTCCGTTAAGGGCGGCGTGGGCAAGATTGTGGAATACGGTGGCGAGGGTGTCAAGACTCTGACGGTTCCGGAAAGAGCGACCATTACCAACATGGGTGCCGAACTGGGTGCGACGACTTCCGTATTCCCCTCTGATGAGATTACAAAAGAATTTATGAAGGCACAGGGAAGGGAAGAGGATTGGGTAGAACTTTCCTCCGATGCGGATGCCGTGTTTGATGAGGTCATCAACGTTGACCTGTCATCTCTGGTGCCCATGGCAGCCTGTCCTCATAGTCCCGATAATGTCAAAACTATTCAGGAAATCGGTCCCCAGAAGATTGATCAGGTCTGCATCGGCTCCTGTACCAATTCTTCCTATCTTGATCTGATGAGAGTCGCTGCGATTCTCAAGGGAAAGACCGTTCATCCGGATGTCAGCCTTGCCATTGCTCCCGGTTCCAAGCAGGTCTACAATATGCTGGCTAAGAACGGCGCGCTGGCAGATATCATTGAGGCAGGTGCCCGCATCCTGGAATGCGCCTGCGGTCCCTGCATCGGTATGGGACAGTCTCCCAACAGCAAGGGTATTTCCCTGCGTACCTTTAACAGAAACTTTGAAGGCCGCAGCGGGACCCGCGACGGTCAGATTTATCTGGTCAGCCCTGAAACGGCAGCAGCATCCGCTCTGGCAGGTGTCTTCACCGATCCCAGAACCCTGGGGGAGGCAGTCAATATTCCGCTTCCGACTAAATTTGATTATAATGACAATATGGTAATTGCGCCTGCTCCGGTGGAGGAAATGGACAGCGTAGAGGTGCTGAGAGGCCCCAATATCAAGCCCTATCCCAAAACGGCTCCTTTGGCAGACAACATTGACGTTCCCTGCTCCTTGAAGGTGGGAGACAATATTACTACCGACCATATTATGCCGGCCGGCGCCAAGATTCTGCCCCTGCGTTCCAATATTCCCGCCATTTCCGAGCATTGTTTCACGGTGTGTGATAAGGATTTCCCTGCCCGTGCGAAGCAGCTTGGCGAAAGCATTATTGTGGGCGGCGTCAACTACGGACAGGGTTCCTCCCGTGAACACGCCGCTCTGGCACCTCTCTATCTGGGCATCAAAGCCGTTGTTGTCAAGTCCTTTGCCCGTATTCACCGTGCAAATCTGATTAATGCCGGCATTCTGCCCCTGACCTTTGTCAATGAAGCCGACTATGACGCTATTCAGGAGGGCGATGCGCTTTCACTTCCGGATGTCCGTCAGAAAATTGCCGAAGGACAGACAGAACTGCTTCTGGTCAACAAAACTCAGGGAAAGGAAATTCCGGTGCTCTGCGAGCTTTCCGGCCGTACCAAGGATATCATTCTGGCTGGCGGTCTGCTGGACTATACCAAACAGAACGGCTGATATTTGCAGGAGGCAGTGTTATATAAAAATCCGGACGTTCCTCAGAACGGCGGCGTAACGGATGCTTTCGGCAATACTCATTTTCCGGGTTCTCACAATACTCCGGAATTCGGATTTGGTGGTCAGAGTACCGGCAGTACCAATAATGGATATCAAAACTATTCTCATGAAAACGATGATTTCGGAACAAAGGATCCGTTTTCCTCATCTCAGATATCTGAAACGGAATGGATGTATAATCAGGCTATGGAACAGCGTCATGGGAATTACGATCATTTGGGTTTTGTCCGGTAAGTATGGAGGTTATCAGGCGCTTCCACCCGAATGCAACGATAGCAACATCGGCTGACGGACGGTCAAGGCTAAGAAAAGTGTGTATTGCAGCACTGCTCCCTCTGATAATCGGACTGATCTTCATTTCCGTTTATTTCACAAAGGATGCGGAGCAGAAACATCTTATGGATAATGGCTCCACCGTTCAGGGAACCGTGAATCATATATTGGACGGGAATAAATTTCCTGAGAGAATGTTGGGAATCAAAAGCTATGAAATCGTCTATACATACAACTACGACGGCAGAAATGATAGGGGCAGCGATACGGTAACTCTTGATCAGCTAAGTGAATCGGGACTTCCCAGGCTGTCGTATGAAAGCATGGGAAGAAAGGTTACAGTTCACTTTGAAAGGTCCGAGCCTGCTCGATCCATTCTCGTTATGGAGAATTATGTCGGAAGAGGATGGCTGTTCTTCGGCTTTTTTGCGGTCATCGCCATTGTCGTCTTCTGTATCGGCATAAAGCGTTATTCCGATTGTGTGTCAGGAAAAACGGCAGTTTATATAAACGAATGCGAAAAGAAAAGGTACAAGAGAATAAAGCAGTGTATTAAGTTGATTTGAAAGGATGATCCTGATGGAAAAGATCAAAATGACAACGCCGCTGGTCGAAATGGACGGCGACGAAATGACAAGAATTATCTGGAAGATGATCAAGGATAAGCTCATTCTTCCTTATGTGGAGCTCAAATCGGAATACTATGACCTGGGTCTTGAAAACAGAGAGAAGACCCAGGATCAGGTAACCATTGATTCTGCAGAGGCTACCAAAAAATACGGTGTGGCTGTCAAGTGTGCCACCATTACGCCAAATGCAGAGCGTGTCAAGGAATATCACCTGACTCAGATGTGGAAATCCCCCAATGGTACTATCCGTGCTATTCTGGACGGTACGGTGTTCCGTACCCCCATTGTTGTCAAGGGAATCACCCCGTATATCCCCACCTGGACAAAGCCCATTACCATTGCCCGTCATGCCTATGGCGATGTGTATAAGAATACCGAAATGGTAGTGGCTGACGGCAGCAAGGCAGAACTGGTAGTAACCGATCAGGACGGCAACGAAACCCGCCAGCTCATTCATGAATTCAAGGGCTCTGACGGTATTATCCAGGGTCTGCACAATATTGACAAGAGTATCGGCAGCTTTGCCAGAGCCTGCTTTAACTTTGCACTGGATAAGAAACAGGATATCTGGTTTGCAACCAAGGATACGATTTCCAAGAAGTACGATCACCGTTTCAAGGATATCTTCAACGAAATTTTTGAAAACGAATATAAAGAAAAATTTGAAAAAGCCGGTATTACCTACTTCTACACCCTGATTGACGATGCGGTTGCCAGAGTGGTCCGCTCCGAGGGCGGTTATATCTGGGCCTGCAAAAACTATGACGGTGACGTGATGTCCGACATGGTTGCAACGGCTTTCGGTTCCCTGGCAATGATGACCTCTGTTCTGGTATCACCTGACGGGGTCTATGAATACGAGGCTGCTCACGGTACGGTACAGCGTCACTACTACAAGTACCTCAAGGGAGAGACTACCTCTACCAACTCGGTGGCAACGCTGTTTGCCTGGAGCGGTGCTTTAAGAAAGCGCGGCCAGCTGGACGGCAATGTTGCGCTGGAGAGCTTTGCGGATAAGCTGGAGCAGGCTACCATCGCCACCATTGAAGATGGCGTGATGACGGGCGATCTGGCTGCCCTGTCCACACTGGAAAATAAAACCAAGGTGGATACGGAAACCTTCCTGACTGAAATCAATACCCGGCTGGCTGCCCTGATGCAGTAAGCTTCTTTTTATTAACCATAAAGGCAACGGAAAACGGATGATCTTTTCGTTTTTCGTTGCCTTTTTTAGCATTGGATGTCAGCGAAGCGAATACGTCCAGCGGGGGCACCCGCTGGGGCAAAGCCCCAAGTCTGTCAGGGTAAAATGATTTCCGTGGGAAAAATATTTTTTCCATTGACAAGGGCTGATTTTTGGATATAATAGAAATGTAAATGCAATTGAATGAATTTTGCTGTGATGAGAAAAAGAATAATACCGCCGTTGAAGAGAGAAAACCGTTGGTGTGAGGTTTTTACGGCAGGATATTCGGGCTGCCTCGGAGCATTTGCGGTAAACCGCAACGCATGGCTGCGTTATGGCTTTTGAGTGGCAACCTCTGCAAAGAGGTGCAATTTGGGTGGTAACACGGATTCTTTCGTCCCATGTCGGCGGAGGAGTCCTTTTTTATTGCAGCAGCGACAACAGGAAAGGATGAAAAAAATGCAGTGGACAGGATTGAATGAATTAAGGGAAAAGTATTTGTCATTTTTTGAATCAAAGGGACATCTCAGACTGCCCAGCTTCCCGCTGATTCCCAACAATGACAATAGCCTCCTTCTGATTAACTCCGGTATGGCACCGATGAAAAAGTTCTTTACCGGTGAGGTGACTCCCCCCAGAAAGCGGGTGACAACCTGCCAGAAATGTATCCGTACTCCCGATATCGAGCGTGTCGGTATTACCGCCCGTCACGGCACCTTCTTTGAGATGCTTGGAAATTTCTCCTTTGGAGATTATTTCAAGCATGAGGCTACCGCCTGGTCCTGGGAATTCTTCACAAAGGTACTGGAAATGCCCGCTGACAAAATCTATATTTCCATCTATGAAAACGATGAAGAAGCCTATGAAATCTGGACCAAGGAGGTGGGGGTGGATCCCTCCCATATTGTCCGTCTGGGCAAGGAGGATAACTTCTGGGAGCATGGCGAAGGTCCCTGCGGCCCCTGCACGGAGCTGTATTATGACAGAGGAGAAAAATACGGCTGCGGCAAGCCTGACTGTGGTGTCGGATGCGACTGTGACCGTTACGTAGAGGTCTGGAACAACGTCTTTTCCCAGTTTGTCAGCGACGGTAAGGGACATTATGAACCGATGGATCACCCGAATATCGACACCGGTATGGGTCTGGAAAGACTGGCTTGTGTGATGCAGGGCGTGGATAACCTGTTCCTGGTGGATACCGTTCAGAATATCATGAAAAAGATTTCTGAACTGGTGGGTGTAAAATACGGCGAAAGCGAAAAAACTGATATTTCCCTGCGGGTTATTACCGACCACATCCGCAGCACCACCTTCATGATCGGTGACGGCGTGATGCCCTCCAATGAGGGAAGAGGCTATGTTTTGAGAAGACTCCTGCGCCGTGCTGCCCGTCATGGAAGACTGCTTGGGGTCAAGGAAAACTTCCTCTATCAGGTGGTGGATACTGTGATTCAGGAAAATCTTTCTTATCCCGAGCTGTCAGAAAAGCGCGATCTGATCGTTAAGGTCATCAAGACAGAGGAGGAGAGCTTCGGCAGAACGCTGGATCAGGGCTTTGCACTGCTGGACGAGATCATCCGCAATGCCGAAACCAACCGGATTTCCGGCGAGGATGCCTTTAGGCTGAACGATACCTTTGGCTTCCCCATTGATCTCATCCGGGAGGTCGCTCAGGAAAAGGGCTTTATTGTGGATATTGACGGCTATAACGAGCTGTTGAAGGAACAGAAAATCAGAGCCAAGAACGCCCGGAAAAACGCCGGTGCTGACGCATGGCTCAGTGACAGTGTTGATTTCGGAGATATCGGCAAAACGGAATTTGTGGGCTATACCCAGCTGACAGCACAGGCTGAAATCCTGGCGATTGTGGCAGACGGCGAAAAAACAGCCTTTGGCGGTACCGATGAAGAGGTGGTTCTGGTGCTGAACCGGACTCCCTTCTATGCGGAAAGCGGCGGACAGGTGGGAGATAAGGGCGTGATTACCGCTGACGGTGCCCGCTTTGAGGTGCTGGATACGGTCAAGGATCACAACGGCATTGTGATGCACCGCTGCTGCATTGCGGAGGGAACGGCACAGGTCGGACAGCAGGTGACCGCTGCCGTGGACGAGTCTAACCGGTATGCCATTATGAGAAACCATACAGCGGCACACCTCCTGCAGGCAGCCCTGCGTCAGGTGCTGGGCACCCATGTGGAGCAGGCCGGTCAGCTGGTGGATCAGGACAAGCTGCGGTTTGACTTTACCCATTTCTCTGCACTGACAGAGGAGGAGCTGAAGTCTATCGAAGCTCTGGTCAACGAGCAGATTTTTGCGGCAGTTCCGGTGGTTGTTAAGGAAATGAAAATTGAGGAAGCCAAAAAGCTGGGAGCTATGGCCTTGTTTGGCGAAAAATACGGCGAAATCGTCCGTGTGGTTATGGTCGGCGATTTCTCCAAGGAATTCTGCGGCGGTACCCATATTGAAAACACCGCCCGCATCGGTCTGTTCCGCATTAGGAGTGAATCCTCTGTGGCTTCCGGTGTCAGAAGAATCGAAGCCGTTACCGGCAGCGGTGTTCTTGCTATGCTGGATGACTATGCTTCTGTTACCGGTGAGTGCATGAAGACACTGAAGGTGACAAATGTCAATAATCTGGCGGCCTCCTGCGCCTCCACTCTCAGTGAACTGAAGGAGAAGGAAAGAGAAATCGACCGTCTGACCTCCAGGGTTTCCGCTCTGTCTCTGGAAAACCTCTTTGCGGCTGCTCCGGTGGAAAACGGCGTCAGAATTCTCAAGGGTAAGTTTGAAGGAACCAATTCCGCTATGCTCAAAACCATGTGTGACCGTGTTCTGGACAGCGCTCCCGACGGAGTTGCCGTTCTGTTCGGCGTTGACGGAGCCAAGGCGAATCTGGCGGTTGTCTGCGGCAAGGAAGCGCAGCAGAAGGGACTCCATGCCGGCAAGCTGATTAAATCCGTGGCTGCCCTTGTAGGCGGTAAAGGCGGCGGAAAGCCGGAAAGAGCCATGGCAGGTGTAGGTGATCCCTCTGCCATTGATGGGGCGCTGTCGGCAGTCAAAGAGCTGATTCTGGCGGAAGTGAATCGATAATTCAACAGAATAGCCAAAAACATATAGCTTTCTTTGGCTAAAATTACGGCATCTGTCATTTTCTCATGCAGAAACTTGACAGATGCCGTTTTCTGTGATAAAAATATAGAAAACGTTGGATGAACCTGTGGATTTGACGGATTCACGATGCGGCGGCAAACAAAACCTGCTTCTGATTCCTTTCGGATCGGGCGAGGATTTGTCGGAAAACCAATGAAAAAAGAAGTTTTTTCATCAGCAGTGACAAGCCGCAGCTTTGCGGTTATCATGACAAAAAGCGGAGGAAAGTGCTTTGAAACGATATCAATCTTTATGGCGGCGGATAGTGGCCGGGCTCTTGGCAGTGATGCTGCTGAGTACTCTTTCAACGGCTGTCAGCGCTAAATCACTGTCCGAATTGATTCATGATGCGGTTGTCAGAATCACGGATGAGGATGTGAACCACTCCTATCTGAGTGAGGATACGATTCTGCTGGGTGAGTCTGTGACCATTTTTGCGGATGCCCGGGAGGTCGATACCAAGACCTGCTCCTATGCCTACTATGTGCGTATTTCCGGACTTTTCTGGACCACTCTGCAAAGCTTCGGCAGCAAAACCAGCTGTACCTATACCCCTAAGATTGCAGGAGAATATGAAATCTGTGTCAAGATCCGCAGCGGTCTGCGGATTTTCAAGAAATATATGAACCTGAAGGTGGTTAGGGAGCTGAAGCTGCAGGCTTCCCTGGGATCCTCCTTCCTGGAAAAGGGCGATCGTGTCACTCTCACCGCGAAGGCAGAGGGGGGAGAGGGTGCACTTTCCTACGGCTTCTATTACAAACCGGCCAACAGTGAGGAATGGACCGCCCTCAGTCCCTATGGCAAAGCAACCTCTGTCACCTGGTGCCCTAAATATGCGGATATCTATGATATCTGTATCAAGGTCAAGGATCAGGGAAAGCAGGTCAAAAAGGAATACTATACCCTAACGGTGTCCGAGGAGCTTTCCCGTACACCGGAGGAATTTACGATTACCGTAAAATCCCCCATTGCCTCGCCCTATTTCTGGAAATGCAGCTCTTCCGAGCCGGGAATCCTGGATTGGGTTGTCACAGAAAAAACAGCCCGTACTGAGGATTACCGTCCCATGGTGGAACTAACCTATCACTTCCGGACAAAAGCCCTGGGCAGAACCGTTCTGACCTTCTGCTACGATATGCACAACGGTAAGGAATACCGTTTGAACTATGATATCACGGTAGACAGGAACCATAACTGGCACCTTACTGAACAGGAGGGAACCTATTTTGAACCGGAGCAGCCGGAGCCGGAGACCGTGACGGGTTCCTTTGTTGTCCGGGTTCCCAAAGCAGAAATCGGTTACCGCTGGAAATGCGACATCGGCAATTCTCTTGTGGCAGAGCTGGCGGAGCGGGAAACGGATGACGATGATTATGAGGTATTTTCCTTCCGTACCCTGCGGGAGGGCTATGTTACCGTAACCTTGATCTGTGCGTCCACCTCTGAAATGAAGGATCGCTATCGGTTGATTTATAACCTGCAGGCGGATGAGCATCGGGTTGTTTCCCTCAGGGATGCCTGCGGCTATTATGAGGAGGGAGTTGATTTCCCGGAGGTAGAGCCGGGAGTTGAAGCCGGAGGCGATTTTTGAAATTCCGACGGTGAGATTATGCATTTGACAGGATTTCCGACATCTGTCAACCGCGTTTTTTTCTCCGGTCCGGAAGCTTTCTGACGGTTCCGGCAGGAAAAGGGACGGAAGCGGCCAAATACAATCTATCATAAAAAAACAGCGTGTTTTGTTGAGAGAATACTATCATTATTGACGGATATTCTCAAGTGATATTGACAAACACGCTGTTTTTAGTGTATGATATAGGTGAAATCTAAAGAAAAGGGGCTTTTTTATGGCACAGATTGATATGACAAAATATGGCATTGCCGATGTGAAGGAAATTGTGTACAATCCTTCGTATGAGCAGCTTTTCAAGGACGAAACGGATCCGTCTCTCGAGGGCTTTGAAAAGGGTCAGGTTACCGAGCTGGGTGCTGTCAACGTGATGACTGGCATCTATACCGGCCGTTCTCCTAAGGATAAGTTCATTGTGATGGATGACAAATCCAAGGATACTGTCTGGTGGACCACTCCCGAATATCCCAACGATAACCATCCCGCTACCCAGCAGGCCTGGGATGCCTGCAAAAAGCTGGCACTGGAGCAGCTTTCCGGAAAGAAGCTCTATGTGGTGGATGCCTTCTGCGGCGCCAACAAGGATTCCCGCATGGCTGTTCGTTTCATTATGGAGGTTGCCTGGCAGGCACATTTCGTAGAGAATATGTTCATCAAGCCCACCGCTGAGGAACAGGAAAGCTTTGAACCTGATTTTGTGGTCTATACCGCTTCCAAAGCAAAGGTGGAAAACTACAAGGAGCTGGGTCTTAACTCAGAAACCGCGGTTCTCTTCAATGTTTCTTCCCGTGAGCAGGTCATTCTGAATACCTGGTACGGCGGTGAAATGAAAAAGGGTATGTTCTCCATGCAGAACTATTTCCTCCCTCTGCAGGGGATGGCTTCCATGCACTGCTCTGCCAATACCGATATGAACGGTGAGCATACTGCAATTTTCTTCGGTCTTTCCGGTACCGGCAAGACGACTCTTTCCACCGATCCCAAGCGTCTGCTCATCGGTGATGACGAGCACGGATGGGATGACAACGGCGTCTTCAATCTGGAGGGCGGCTGCTATGCCAAGGTAATCGGTCTGGACAAGGACAGTGAACCTGACATCTATAATGCAATCCGCAAGGATGCTCTTCTGGAAAACGTTACCGTTGATGCCGAGGGCAAGATTGACTTTGATGACAAGAGCGTTACCGAGAATACCCGTGTGTCCTATCCCATTGAGCATATTGAAAAGATCGCCAAGAATGTTAACAGGATTTCCTCCGGCCCTGCTGCCGATAATGTGATTTTCCTTTCTGCGGATGCCTTCGGCGTATTGCCTCCGGTTTCCGTACTGACTCCGGAGCAGACCCAGTATTACTTCCTCTCCGGCTTTACCGCAAAGCTGGCCGGCACAGAGCGCGGCATTACCGAGCCGACTCCTACCTTCTCCGCTTGCTTCGGCCAGGCATTCCTGGAGCTGCATCCCACCAAGTATGCAGAAGAGCTGGTCAAGAGAATGCAGAAGAGCGGTGCCAAGGCTTATCTGGTAAACACCGGATGGAACGGAACCGGCAAGAGAATCACCATCAAGGATACCAGAGGAATCATTGATGCCATCCTGAACGGTGATATCAAGAACGCTCCCACCAAGAAGATTCCCTACTTTGACTTTGAGGTTCCCACCGAGCTGCCAGGTGTTGATTCCGGCATTCTGGATCCCAGAGATACTTATGCAGATGCTTCCGTATGGGAAGAGAAGGCAAAGGATCTGGCTGCCAGATTTGTCAAGAACTTCAAGAAGTATGAAACCAACGAAGCCGGTAAGGCACTGGTTGCTGCCGGTCCCCAGCTTTGATCTGTGGAATTGATCCCTCATTGATAATGAACCGGAAGCCGATGAAGACAATTCTTCATCGGCTTTTATTCGGCTTTTACCGGCGGAAAGAACCGCCGAAAGCAACAGAAACACCCTGGCTTCATCGGATGTGCTACGGCATACCTGTAAAAGTCAGGGTGTTTTGTTTTTTGCGGAATTCACCTGTTTCTGGCCCGGCGATAATGCTTGAGATATTGCAGGAAAAAACATAGGGACGACAGAAACAGGATTCCTGCAGGAATATAGAAGCTGTAAAACAGTCCGTTGAAATAATCGACAAAAAGGTTATACAGGGAACGGGATAAAAAGTTGACTTTTCTGGTTTTTCCCGACATCAATACGACCGTCGGCAGTATGACAACCGCCAGAAAGCCGCCGGCAGCTCCATAAAACAGATATCGGAACCGTCTGTGCTTGTATCGGTTGGTAAACCATATAATACAAATCATTATTATTGCAAAAACAGCAAGGGATGCGGTGGTGATAATGAAAGCCGTTTTCAGTTTATAAACGTAATTTGCCATGGTGGAAAAGAAGGGAATAGATATCTGTGTGACATAGATTTTTGTGGCTTCATTGACAAAGTAGGCGATATTCTTTTTGGTTTCCTGTGTTACCCCGATATTCTTTTCCTTCACATAAACATCAATTGCAGAATAAAGGTTCTGTTTAAATGCAGTAGTATCCACCAGGGTATTATCACCGATATAATAGGAAGAGATATACTTTGTCAGGTCCTTCTCGATATCTAATTCGTCAACAAACCGGTCGGCAAATGCTTTTTCAAATCCGCTGGCATCCACCAGATCCTCCATACAGCTTTTTAATTCGGATCTGACCATGTTCTGATACTTGTCAGAGCGGACGATACCTAAAATATAATCCTTGGAAAATACGGTAAAAAACAAAACCGTACAGACGGACAGCAAAAACAGTGTAAACGCCAGAAAAAACGAAAGCCCAAAGTAGAGAACGGGCTTTAGTCTGGATTTTCGCCTGTGGGTGTGCACGGCTTCCTGTTCCGGCTCGGTTTCTGCTTCGGAAGCGAGCTCTGAGGTGGCCGCTGAGGTCTGTTCTGTGACAGACTCCTGCGAAATGTTTGGTTCTGACATATTGCCCCTCCCACTCAATTGTTTTTGTCTATGACAGGGCCTGAAACAAACCTGCAATAAACAAATAATCTGTTAGAAGTAAGCCCGAGTGTATCAAAGGGATAACAGGTATATAGGATCAGCTGCTCTTCTTCCGCACTCAGGTCGTATGCAGAACGGTCATCCTTATCCCATACTTGTGTGTCGGTAATCTCATATTGATAATTGCCGTAATTGGTTCTGATCCGGACAATCTGGCCCTTCTGCGCATATTTCAGTCCGTTGAAATAGGTGTTGTTGTGACCGGCAACCAGAATGGTTCTTCCGTATCCGGGAATCGCACTGCCGTAATAAATGCCGACACCGTTTTTGAGAGAATTGCTGCTGTCGCCAAAGAATAGCTTTGCGTAAACCTGACAGTCATCAATGATCAGCTCACCGAATTGATTATCATAGGAAGGAAACGTAAAGCTTGAAATCTTCACGGTATTTTTGGGAGAGGGTTTAGAAGGCTTTTTCTCGGATCCGGAAGTCTCGGCCGGTGAGGATGTTTCCGGTTCCTCCTGATCTGAGGATTCAGGGGGGTCCTCAACGGGAACAAAAATATTGACATAATCATTGGAAAACGTCGTTTCCTTATCGGAGAAAAACATATTGGCCATGGCGATGTAGGAAGACATGGACGGCAGAATCAATGCAGCACAGATTGCATAAATGGCCGCACAAGAAACTAAGGGAAGAATGACAAGATTCTTCCCTACTAAAGCTTTCTTTTTTGAATGTGAATGATGACCCTTACGCATTTTCAGATGCTGCCTTTTTCTTTGAACGTACAAGATAGATACCTGCTGCCGACACAAAGAGAATACCTACACCGGCCACTGCCGTTACTCCCGGAAGATTAAAATCAAAACCGGTCTGCTTGATGGGATTGGGGTCGATAATATCCTTCTTGCTGCCGATCTGGGTGGAATAGATGACCTTTCCGTCATCATCAATGATGGACACCACACGTGTGGGTTTATCATAAGCAATTTTGAGGTTGATCGGAGCAACCGTTTTCTGGCAATAGGAGAAAAATTCATCAATCTGAGCATCGGTGAGTCCGTCGTAGTTGGGAGCACCTGTACTGGTCAGATATGCCTTGGTTTCATTAATACCGGCGATAATGGCATCCTTATCAGCTTCTGTCAGCTCAACGGTGTTCAGATAGTTTTCCGTTTGATTAATATAAACAACGGGCAGATACTTCGGGTAACCGGCCATTGTTACGCTTGTGTGAAGCTCATCAAGAATCTTCTGCTCCGCTGGGTTAATACCTGCTGCAGAAGCAGGTATGGCAGAAGCAGCGCCTATAGCCGCAGCGATTGAGCAAACAGAAAGAATCTTAAAAAACCGTTTCATAATACATTTCCTTTCTCAGAAAAAAGACTATATAAAGTCAGAAAAAACGAAAAGATTTCTGTAGATATTGTACTACTAAAAGGCACCATTGTCAATAATGCCAAAGTTAAATATTTGAATATCATGATTATTTTTGGGGGAGGTTTCCTCTGTAGGGAAAAACTGTTTTTGATGATCAGATCTGTATATGTTGGTATATTTGTGAAATTATCTGAAATAATATTGACTTAAAACTGTGCTTTGTTTATAATGTTGTTTGATTATATAGCAGAATTGTGTCGAATGAAGGCATTTTTTGACATGATGATTTAGGAGTGTGGATATGGACGAAAAAAACGAAAAGAATGTCGAAAGAGAATTCGATCTTCGGGTTATTTTTGGTATTCTTAAAAAGAATCTGGTATGGATTATTCTGGTCACGTTTATTTTCGGTATTGGAAGTTATTTTTATTCCATGTTTTTTATTCAGAAGCAGTACTCCGCCAGTGCGGTGTTGATTGTCAATAATAAATCAACCGAAAAGTCAACCTATAATGCCACAGAAATCAATGCCGCCCAGGATCTGGCAGAGGTTTATGCCATTATTATCAAGTCGGAGCTTGTTCTTGGGCCGGTCATTGAAGATTTGCAGCTGAATATGACAACTGCCCAACTCAGCAGATGTATTAATATTTCGGCTGTCAACAAAACACAGGTAATGAAAATCACCATGACCTATCCGGATGCTGCCTTTGCACAGAAGGTTGTTGCAAAAGTCATTGAAGAAGCTCCGTCGGTTATTGTAGACAAGGTTGAAGCGGGTTCTGTCAAGGTCATCAGCGGATCTGCCATTGATAACAACGGAAACCCGGTTAGCCCTAACCTGAAAAAAAATGCGATGATCGGCGCACTGATAGGACTTGGTTTTGTTCTTATCGTCATTTTCCTGAAACGATTGGTTAACAATAAATTCCTGACAGAGGATGATGTGATCAATACACTGAATGTTCCGGTGATTGGAATTATTCCTGAAGTCGACAGAAAGGAGTTTCGGAAAATATGAGGGATAAACACCGTAAACCAACCACAAAACAGATTCTGAGTGTCAGGGATGAAAATGCACCGTTTAATTATGTTGAATCCTACAAAATGCTCTGTACAAATCTTGAATTTATTACCGCTGCACAGGATTGTAAAAATATTGTGATTACCTCCACTCTCGCCAATGAAGGAAAGACAAATGTCGCGGTCAATCTTGCACTGACACTTTCGGGTTATGAGAAGAAGGTGTGCCTGGTAGAATGTGATCTTCGGCGTCCCAGTGCACACCGGCTGATTCTGCTCAGCAGAAACAATCTTGGCCTGACAGATGTACTGAAGGGCGAGATTGAATTGCAGAAGGCAATTAAAAAGGTGGAAGATTCCAAAATAGATATTCTTCTTGCCGGTTCGACGCCGCCGAATCCTTCGGAGCTTCTGGCAAGTGACCGAATGAAAAATGTCATTGACGAGCTTGCCAGGCGTTACGATTACATCATTTATGATACTCCTCCTGTTTTGTTGGTGACGGATGCGGCAACACTTGGCAAGTATATGGATGGTGCACTGATGGTGATCAGCCATAACCGGGTTGAAAAGAATCTTGTATTGAGGGCAAAGAAAAACCTTGATTCGGCCGGTGTCAAAATTCTGGGTGTTGTGTATAGTATGTTCAACACAAAAGCGTCAGGATCCTATTCAGGCTATTCCCGTGACAGCTATTACTACTACTATGGTTCCGGCAAATATGCCAGAGAAAAAAAGTAAGGATTATGTGATAGGTATGATTGATCTACACTGCCATATTCTTCCCGGAATAGATGACGGGGCAAGGTCAGAGGAGGAATCTGTCCGACTTTTGTTGGCCGAAAAAGAACAGGGAATTGACAAGGTTGTGTTTACCCCTCATTTTAATCCGGAAAGTATCTCGCCAGAAGCCTTTTTGGAGATGAGAGCGGACAGCTATGAACGTCTGAAAAATACTCCCGGTTTTTCTGAAATCGGTGTGGAAACCAAGCTCGGTGCAGAGGTGTTTTTTTCGATGCGTCTGATGAATATGGATGTGTCAGAGCTTTGTTTTGAAAATACCTCTTATCTTCTGATAGAACTGCCCACCAACGTCAGACCCTATGGCATTACCCATACGGTCCGTAGCCTGTTGAGCCGGGGCTATACGCCGATTCTGGCCCATGTGGAGCGATATGAATATTTTACCAAGGACCCGACACAGCTCTACGATCTGGTGATGCTTGGATGTGTTGCCCAGGTAAATGCCGGAGCGGTTGTTAATGGTTCCTCCAAAAAAGGCGTCAGTGCGTTCCGGTATCTGAATTGGGAACTGGCTCAGATTATCAGCAGTGATGCCCATTCGTTGGAAACACGCCCTCCCAACACCAGAGCAGCATATGATCTGGTAGAAAAAAAGCTTGGGCGGCATTATCTGAAATGGCTGATAGAAAATAGTCTTGCGGTTTTTCAGGACAAAATACTGGAAATACCTGTTGTCAATAAGCCAAAAAAATTTCTTGGGCGTTGGATCTGACCCTGTAATCGTTTTTGAATGGAAGTTGAAATCTGACAAGGGATGAGGTGAAATGGATGAATGTGAAAACTCCGGATGCTGAACGAAGCATAACCTATAGTATACAGCAGCCTTCAGATTTTCTTTTTACCCCAAAACCTATCTATGGCTTTTTTAAGCGCCTTTTTGATATTCTCTTTTCCTTTGTCTGCATTATTCTCTTTGTGTTCCCCTTTGCGATTATTATTGTAATTATTCTGATTGATGACGGAGGAGCTTCTCCTGTTTTTGTGCAGAAGCGGGTGGGAAAGAACGGAAAACTGTTTAAAATATATAAGTTCCGTACCATGTGTGCCAATGCAGAAGACAAGCTGGTGGAGCTGCAGGATCTGAATGAAATGGACGGTCCTGTCTTCAAGATCAAGGATGACCCGCGCATCACCAGGGTTGGAAAGGTGCTGCGCGCGACCAATATGGATGAGCTTCCTCAGATTTTTAATATTTTTTTAGGACAGATGTCATTTGTGGGGCCACGTCCTGCCCTTCCCAGGGAGGTTGAAAAGTACAGAGACAGCGACAGATTCAGACTGCTTGTGACTCCCGGCCTGACCTGTTATTGGCAGGTAACCTGCAACCGGAATGGTGTTTCCTTTGATGAATGGATGCGTTTAGATAGGAAGTATATCTTAGAAAGGTCTTTTGCGGTTGATATTAAGCTGTTTTTTAAAACGTTTTTGTCCCTGTTCCGGCAAAACGGGTGATGATCCTTCGGTTACAGTTTATTGAGTCCTTTGCTCTCGTACAATGTCTGAATATTGAAAAGCTGCTTTTACTTGGATTTGATGGGCGCAGAGCTTGTTGTAATGGAAATGAAGGGAAAAAAGAGTGATGGTTTCATGCATGATATTTTGAGTCGGATCTGGAAAGGAGTTGATGGAGGATGGATCGGAAATATACGATTGCAGTTGCCGGGACTGGTTACGTGGGCTTGTCGATTGCAGCCCTGTTATCACAAAATCATAAGGTCTATGCAGTCGATATCGTTCCAGAAAAGATTAAACTGATAAACGATAGAAAGTCTCCTGTTCAAGACGAATACATTGAAAAGTATTTTGCCGAAAAGGAGCTTGATCTGACGGCAACATTGGACGCTGAAACGACTTATAAGGCTGCCGATTTTGTTGTTATTGCAGCTCCTACCAATTACGACAGCAAGACACAGCATTTTGATACAAGTGCAGTAGAAAAGGTGATCAGGCTTGTTATGCGGTGTAATCCGGATGCTGTTATGGTCATCAAGTCCACTGTTCCGGTGGGATATACAAAATCCGTCAGAGAAAGAACCGGAAGCCGGAATATTCTTTTCAGCCCCGAGTTTTTAAGAGAATCCAAGGCGCTGTATGATAATCTTTATCCCAGCCGTATTATCGTTGGTACGGATATGAATGATGAACGTCTGGTAAAGGCTGCTCATACCTTTGCAGAGCTTTTGCAGGAGGGGGCTAAAAAAGAGAATGTTTCTACAATGATAATGGGATTATCCGAAGCGGAAGCCGTCAAGCTGTTTGCCAATACCTATCTGGCACTGCGCATCAGCTTTTTTAATGAGCTGGATAGCTATGCGGAAATGAAAGAGCTTGATACCCGGCAAATTATTCAGGGGGTTTGTCTTGACCCGAGAATCGGGATGTATTATAACAACCCATCCTTTGGCTATGGAGGGTATTGCCTGCCAAAGGATACCAAGCAGCTTTTAGCAAATTATGCGGATGTCCCCGAAAACCTGATAGAAGCGATTGTTGAAAGCAACCGAACCAGAAAGGACTTTATTGCCGACCGGGTGCTGAAAAAAGCAGGTTACTATGATTACGACAACAGAGGCGACTATAACGCTGATACGGAAAAGGAATGCGTGATCGGTGTATATCGCCTTACAATGAAAAGCAACAGCGATAACTTCCGTCAGAGCTCTGTACAGGGCATTATGAAGCGCATCAAGGCCAAGGGCGCAACGGTGATTGTGTATGAGCCAACCCTCGAGGACGGCAGTACCTTCTTCGGCAGCAGAGTAGTCAATGATCTCGGAACATTCAAGAAGCGTTCACAGGCCATTATTGCCAACCGATATGACAGCTGTCTGGATGATGTGAGTGATAAGGTATATACCAGAGACTTGTTTCAGCGTGACTGATGTCCGAAAGCAGAGAAAACAATTTTTTCTGTTGTTCCTTGATGGAAAAAACATAAGTTTTTTGGGAAAAGGTTTCCCATGGCAGGGTTTGGAACAGAGTTCCGATATTCCGGAGAAGAAAGTTGATTTCCGTGGTCCGAAAGGTGATGAGGTTATGGAAAAGAAAAAGCTATTGATATTTGCACATTACTATCATCCCGATGTAGCATCCACCGGACAGATATTAAAGGATCAGGCAGAAGGAATGCTCAACGATTATGATGTGACGGTTGTATGTACCGTGCCTTCTTATGGAGGAACAATCGAAGAAAAATATAAAACGCATAAGTTTTATTATGAAGAGATTAACGGTGTAAGGGTTATTCGTGTAAGAGTTCCGGAATTCACAAAAGAAAGCAAAAAGAGTCGTATGAAAAATATTATTTCATATTACTTCAGTGCACTGAAAGCCTGCCGAAGGTCCGGCAAGCAGGATTACATATTTACAATATCCCAACCGCCAATTTTAGGAGGACTTCTGGGGGTTCGTGCCAAACGAAAAAAACATGCCAAGCTGATTTACTGTATTCAGGATTTTAACCCTGAACAGATCATGGCAGTAAATTATTCCAAGAATAAGCTGATTTTGAAATTAATGATGGTGTTTGATAAGTATTCATGTAAGCATAGTGATTTGGTTATTACGGTAGGACGTGATTTGGTTGAGACATTGAAAAAACGCTTTAAAAACAAAAAAGTGCCTAACTATGCAATGATCAATAACTGGATTGATGAAAAGGAGATATATCCGTTGCCGGGGGATGATCCAAAAGTCATGGCATTCAAAAAGAAATACGGTCTGGAAAACAAGTTTGTCATGATGTATTCCGGCAATATCGGACTGTATTATGATCTTGAAAATCTGATAAAAGTGATAGAGAAGTTCCCGCAGGGAACAAAAACTCCTGATGGCAAAGAAGTTGTTTTTGCCTTTATTGGTGCAGGAACCGTATTGGAAAAGCTGAAAGACTATGTTATTGTGCACAATATGAAAAATGCTGTGTTTATTCCTTATCAAAGAAAAGAAGATTTGGTGTATAGCTTAAATGCCGGTCATGTTCATTGGTGTGTGAATGCAAAAGGAATAAAGGGAGTCAGCTGTCCTTCCAAGGCTTATGGAATTATGGCGGTTGGAAAGCCTGTGCTTGGTGTATTGGAATCCGATACAGAGGTCAGGACACTGATTGAGGACAGTCAATGCGGCTTATGCTGTGAGCCGGGAGATTATGATGCGGTTGCTGGACTGATTCATTGGTATATCAAAAACGCGGCAACCAACGAGATGGAACGTATGGGGCAAAACGGCAGAAATTATTTGGAAAACAACCTGACCAGGGCATTGAGTATCCAAAAGTATCTTACTGAAATCAATAAATTATGATCCACGAAAAAAATGCCGCGCATCTGCGATACTGTCTTTGTGAAATATCGCTCAAACTAAACTGCTAATAAAATATACAGGCGGAACAATGTGTTTGTGAAAGGAGAGGTATTATGGCTGATCTTACAGTGATTATAATGACATATAATGAAGAAAAGAATATCAGTAATTGTATAACTCCTATTTTGCCCATTGCAAAACGAATCATAGTAGTAGACAGCTTCAGTACAGATAAAACAAGGGAAATAGCCAGCAGCTTGGGCGCAGAAATAGTTGAAAAGGAATGTATCAGCTTATCAGATAAATTTATGTATGCGATGAACACCCAGAATATAAAATCTAAGTGGGTCATGCGTTTGGATGCTGATGAGTATATGACGCCCCAATCTGTCAAGGAATTAGAAGTATTATGTGATCGGAATGAGGATACGGATGTTAATGGGATCGTTTTACGTTTTGTTAATTGTTTTTTAGGAAAAAAATTAAGGCATGGCGGTGCATATCCTTTTTTGAAAATGGTGTGCTTTAAACCCGGAAAAGCAAAAATAGAAGAACGTCAGCAGGATGAACACATTTATGTTACAGAAGGAAAAACAATAGAGATGAAGCATGATTCGATCCACTATGACTATAAAGGGCTGACAAAGTATATCAATAAGCATAACTGGTATTCTTCGAGAGAAGTGCTTGATTATATTAACAGCAAAAAAGAATCTCAAATAAACAATCAGCTTGAGCCAAAAGCAAGGTTCAAAAGAAAAGTTAAGTACAAAATATACTATAAGCTTCCCATGGGCTTCAGAGCCTGGCTATATTATTTTTTCAGATACTATTTGAAGCTGGGCTTTCTGGACGGTAAAGAAGGAAAAATATATGCCTTTTTACAGGCTTACTGGTACAGATTTTTGGTTGATGCAAAGATTTATGCGTATGAAAAGCTGGATGAGTTGGATAAAGATGTATGAGGAGTATGCTGTATGAAAGTGGTTATCTTGGCGGGAGGCTTTGGTACCAGGATATCTGAGGAATCTCTGTTCAGGCCTAAACCAATGATCGAAATAGGCGGAATGCCTATTTTGTGGCATATTATGAAAATCTATGGTTCTCAAGGGTTCAATGATTTTATTATCTGCGCAGGATATAAGCAGCATTTTATCAAAGAATGGTTAGCCGATTATTACCTTCATACCTCCGATATTACTTTCGATTTTACAAACGGGCAGAATGAGATGATCGTACATAACAGGAAAACGGAATCCTGGAGGGTTACTGTTGTTGATACCGGTTTAAACACTCAGACCGGAGGCAGAATTAAGCGAATCAAGGAGTTTATCGGGAATCATTCTTTTCTATTGACTTATGGTGATGCTGTCGGTGATATTGATATCAATAAGCTGATCGGGTATCATGAGTCAAAGGGAAAGATCTGTACCGTTTCTGCCTATAATTTTGGACAGAATAAAGGGGTGCTTGATGTTAACCAGGATGGTACGGTCAATGCTTTCAGAGAAAAGAGTAATCTTGACGGTGATCTGATTAACATAGGATTCATGGTGATAAAACCGGATATTTTTGAACATATTCAGGGGGATGAAACGATTTTTGAACGTGACACCTTACGCGGTTTAGCAGATAAGGATGAATTGGCAGCATATATTCATAGAGGATATTGGCAATGCATGGATACGCTCAGAGAAAAACAGCAGCTTGAAAAACTATGGGATGAAGGAAGGGCTCCCTGGAAAATATGGAGTTGACGTGGAGGTTGTGATGGACTTTGATTTGAGTTTTTACAAAAGAAAAAGGGTATTTGTAACCGGTCATACAGGGTTCAAAGGTTCATGGCTTTGCAGAATTCTGTCAAATGGCGGAGCAATCGTTACAGGTTATTCTCTTGATCCCCCCACCGAGCTGTCTCTGTTCAGAATTGCAGAGATTGAAAGGGATATTACCTCTATTATCGGTGATATCCGTGATTATAAAGGCTTGAAGGCAGCATTTGACAAGGCGCGCCCTGAAATCGTCTTTCATCTTGCTGCACAGCCTATTGTGCGTGAGAGCTACAGGAATCCTGCTTATACATACGAAACCAATGTCATGGGCACAGTCAATATTCTGGAATGTATCCGTAATAGTGATTGTGTAAAATCATTTTTGAATGTTACAACCGATAAGGTTTATCTGAACAAGGAATGGGTATGGGGGTATCGTGAAAACGAGGAACTGGATGGATTTGATCCTTATTCCAATTCGAAATCATGCTCCGAACTTGTTACCCACAGCTATAAAAACAGTTTTTTTATTGATGGAAAGGTTGCAATATCTACAGCTCGTGCCGGGAATGTAATCGGCGGCGGGGATTTTGCCAATGATCGCATTATTCCTGATTGTATCAGGGCAGCGCTGAAGCACGAGGATATTGTTGTCAGAAACCCCTACTCAACCCGCCCGTATCAGCACGTTTTGGAACCTCTTTATGCCTATCTGATGATTGCTGCCACGCAGTATGAAGATACAAAATATGCGTCATGGTATAATGTGGGTCCTGATGACAGGGACTGCTTTGAGACCGGTGCTCTTGTAGATCTTTTTATTAAGCACTGGGGCAATGATATGAAATGGATCAATCACCATGACGGCGGTCCTCACGAAGCTGATTCTCTAAAGCTGGACTGTTCGAAATTAAAGACAACATTTGGTTGGCATCCCCGTTGGGATCTTGACAAAGCTGTACAAAAGGTTGTTGAGTGGAGCAAATGCTGGATAAATGGGGAAGATATTCGATCTTGCATGGACAGGCAGATAGAAGAGTTCTTTAGCGTATAGGAGGAGCTTTCGATGAAAAATGTGATTATTACAGGTGCTAATGGTTTTATCGGAAGTTCATTGATTAAGAAACTGATTAAAAAAGACGTAAATATTATTGCGATAGATCTTTCCTTTGACACCTCTAATATTCCTGAAAACAGCAGAATAATAAAGATCGAATCCAATATAGGTGATTCGGATGATTTAATAAGTAAAATACCCCCAAAGGATTATGATGCTTTTTATCACTTTGCGTGGCAAGGAGTAAACGGTGCGTCAAAGGCGGATCCTATTGTTCAGAATAACAACATTGCCATTATGCTCAGGTGTGCTGCCATTGCTAATCAACTGGAATGCAAAAAGTTTTTATGTTCAGGAACCATAGCTGAGCGCGCAGTTGAGAGTCTTCACAAGCTGAATAAGGTTGGCAGTGGAATGATATATGGTTCTGCAAAGTTTGCGGCACATATCATGCTGGAATCTTATTGTAAAAGTGTAGGTCTTAATTATGTATGGATGCAATTCTCAAATATTTACGGTCCTGACAATAAAACAGGCAATATCATGAGTTATACTGTCGGACAGCTTAAAAAAGGAGAGGAAGCCGCATTCGGACCGGCTCAGCAGCCTTATGATCTGATCTATGATGAAGATCTGATAGAAGCAGTATTGCGGCTTGGAGATGTTAAAAATACCAAGAATTGTTACTTTATCGGTTCGGGAACCCCAAGAATACTTGGCGAATACCTTTTTGAAACCGGAAAAATTGCGGGACATGAAGAATTGATAAAATTGGGAGTAAGACCTGATGATGGCATCATATACCGTAAAGATATGTTTGAAATCTCTCCGCTTGTGGGGGATATTGGAGAGTATATATCAGGGACTTTTGAAGAACATATTCGATACACAATTGACAATTATTGAAGAGTGGAGAAAATGTATGGTACATAAATTTGATTTCCAGGAAATCGACCTCAAAGGCGCATACCTTATCAAGCCTTTTTTTGCTGATGACAACAGAGGCGGGTTCGTTAAGGATTATAATGTCGATACCTATAAGGCAAACGGCATTGACTATGAACTGAAAGAGGTTTTTTATACGCTCTCCAAGCGCGGTGTTATCAGGGCAACACATTTTCAGCTTGTCAGGCAGCAGGCAAAGCTTGTGCGCTGTGTCAGCGGTCATGTGTATGATGTGATTGTCGATCTTCGTACCGATTCTCCCACTTTTGGTCAGTGGAGAGGCTTTGATCTGACAGGTGAGAATATGAATTGTCTGCTGGTTCCTCAGTATTTCGGACATGGATATTTGGTTATAGAAGATTCGATTGTCAGCTATAAATGCGCGGAGGTTTTTTATAGCGAGGGAGATTCCGGAATCATTTACAATGACCCTGACATCGGTATTAAATGGCCGTTTGAACTCATCGGCGGCGAGGAAAATCTTATTATCAGCGAAAAGGATAAGAAGCTGATGAGTTTTGCAGAGTATAAAAAGGCGATGTTGATATGAAAAAAAATGTTTTTGTTTTTAGCAGTTATCTTCCTGCAAAGCGATATGGTGGCCCCTTAAAAAGCGTCTATAATCTTGTAGAATCCACCAGTGATGAATTCAATTATTATCTGATCAGCCAAGACCATGATTTTCAGCAGACAGAAAAGCTGCCGGGCATCAAGCCGGGATGGAATAAGGTTGGAAAGGCAAATGTTCTGTATGTGAATGAAAGTGATTACAGTTATAAAAATATTCTGAAATGGATGAAGGAATGTCATGCAGACATAGTGTATTTATGCAGTGTCTATTATTGTCAGTTTAATTTTCCTGCTGTAAAGGCTGCTAATACGCTGGGAATTCCTGTTATCCTTGCACCAAGAAGTGATTTGTTACCTAACTGTATTCATCACAAGTATTTAAAAAAATACTTATATTTAAAAGCGTTGAGAGTAATTAATCGATACAAGGGAATATGGTATCATTCCACCAGTGATGAGGAAACGGTATCTATATTGAAATGGATGAAAACAGATAAGGATCATATTATTCAGCTCCCCAATATAGCAAGTACTCGTCTTGATATGCCGCGTACGAAAAAAACGAAGGATCAGCTGCACATGGTATATGTTGGAAGGATACATCCAAGAAAAAATCTGAAATATGCGGTGGAGTGCCTTGTCAATGCAAAGGGAAATATTACGTTAGATGTTTACGGTGCAATGGAGGACGAAAAGTACTGGAAGGAATGTGAAAGCATTGCCAGTCAGTGTAAGGATCGTCAGAAATTGACGTATTGCGGGATTCTTTCTCCATTGGAGGTTCAACAGAAATATTACCAATATGATTGTCTGATATTTCCGACTCTAAATGAAAATTACGGACATGTGATAGTTGAAGCGTTGATAGCTGGTTGTCCTGCTATCATTAGTAAAGGAACAACACCGTGGGATGATTACGATGGAAATGGTGGATTTTGTTGTGAACTTGCTGATCCTGATCAGTTTGTCAAAGCGATCATGGCATTAAAAGCAATGAATAATGATGAATATATTGCATTGTCAAAATGCAATATTGAGTACGCAGAATCCCACTTTAATAATAATATATTAGAAAAACAGTATGTTGAGCTTTTTAAGAGTATTATTGAACAAAAGAAAAGCTTTTAATCCTTGTTCTCCGCTGTTATGAGACGCCAATGAGTGATTTGAGAATACATAATCCGAAACATGAGTTTTAGCCTGATATGTTCTATGATAATTCTTCATATCTGTTCACCGTATCAAATGAGTATGATTCATATCTCTGTTACACCGTTTTCGGACTCTTTTGTACAGTGGCTTTTGGGATTCCCGCTATGCAAAAAGGGATTTAAATAAAGGAAAGAAAGTAATGAAAAAAATCATATATTTTACAACCGTTCCTGTGCCGTATAAAGTGGCTTTTTTTGAAGAGCTGGGAAAAAAATGCGAGCTGACAGTAGTGTTTGAAAACAAGACTGTATCATACAGGGAGGATTCCTGGATGGTAACAAAGTTCAAAAACTTCAGAGCATTCTTTCTGGAGGGATTGAATGTCAAAGGGAAAAAAATATCCTCCCAAGCCGTTTCCTTTTTGAAGAAAGAAAAGTTTGATCATATTATCATCGGGTGTTACTCCACCTTTGCTCAAATGAAAGCACAGCGTTATCTGATCAGACATAAAATTCCCTATATTATCAGCTCTGATGGTGGAATGATCAAAAATGACAAAGGCTTTCAGAAAAGGCTCAAGTGTTATTTTATCGGACATGCTGATATGTGGCTGAGTACAGGAAGGATTACATCAGAATACCTTGCTCATTACGGAGCAGATCCTCAAAAAACGTATAGTTATCCGTTTACTTCTATAAAAAATGAGGATGTACTTACGGTTCCTGATACGTATCCTCAGAAACTGGAATTCAGGGAAAGGCTTTCTATCGAAGAAAAAAACGTTGTTGTTTGTGTTGGTCAGTTTATCCACCGGAAGGGAATGGATCTTTTGATACAGGCGGCACCGTCTCTTAAAGATACCGGTGTTTATATCATAGGCGGAAAGCCGGATAATATGTATCTTGAATTGAAAGAAAAATGCGGCGCGGATCATGTTCACTTTGTTGCTTTCAAGGACAAAGCGGCTCTGTCGGAATATTATCGGGCAGCTGATGTATTTGTTTTACCCACCAGAGAAGACATCTGGGGGCTGGTTGTGAATGAGGCAATGGCTTATGGGCTTCCGGTTATTACGACCGATCGCTGTGTGGCGGGAATGGAAATGGTAGAAAACGGCATAACCGGATCCATTATTCCTTCTGACGATGTGCAGCAGCTGTCAGATGCGATCAGGAAGTGGCTTGAGCACAAAGAAGATATCTGTACCGAAAGAATTCTTCAGACAGCCAGAAACTATACGACTGAAAAAATGGCAGAGGTTCATTATGTATTATTAGAAAGTAATAAGAACGAGGAGGATAATGATGTCTGCTAAAAAAGTATTACATGTGATTCCAGGATTTGGCGGAGGAATTTCCTCATTAGTAAGAAATATTGTATTGAATTCAAATCCTGATATTCTTATTAATGACATTGTGGGATTTTCGGGATATCCTGACTTTTTTCAGACGGAAGTAACCCAAAAGGGAGGAAAGACCTTTACGCTGCCATCGGTTCGTAAAGTTGGGAAAAAGCAGTGTCAAAAAGAATTTATAGCGATTCTGAAACAAACGCCATACGATGCGGTTCATATTCATGTTGGTGAGAACCAGTTCCTGTTTTTTGCTGTTTCGTGCAAAATAGCGGGTGTCAAACGGATCATTGCACATTCACACATCACCAACAGCGATCATATCAATGAATGGAAATATCGTATGAAATTGAGGTTCTGGCGGCTTGCGGAGGCAATTCTTGCCACTCAAAGAGCTTCTTGCAGTAAGATGGCGTCTGAATTCCTCTATGGAAAAAGACCTGTCAAAAAAAACAAAATTATGCATATCCCGAATGGCGTGAACATGGAACGGTTTGCCAAAACATTGTCTGATAAGGAAAAGTTTGCATTGAAAGAATCGTTGGGAATTACCCCCGGAACCTTTGTTGTTGGTCATGTAGGATATTTTGGTTATCAAAAAAACCATGAATTTATGCTTAAGCTTATATCCCAGATGAAAAACAAATATTATGATTTTGTATGGCTTTTCATCGGAGACGGCTGGAACATGGAAAAAATTATAAAGATGGCCGATGAGCTGCAAGTCAGTGGTTATATCAAATTCTTGGGAAGAAGAAATGATGTGGCGGATCTTTTTCAGATCATGGATGTATTTATTCTTCCATCGCATTTTGAAGGGCTTCCAACGGTTTCAGTAGAGTCACAAGCAGCTGGGACACCGGTTTTGATGTCTGATACTATTACAGATGAAGTAGATCTGAAACTGAATCTGGTAAAATATCTCTCGCTGAATGATTCCACAGATGAATGGATAAAATCGTTATTTGAAATGGCCAAGGTTGAACGAATTCCAAGGGAACAGCGAGTCAGGAAGATCAACGAATTATTCTTTACCTCAGAGACAGTAGCAAGACTGTATGAGGATTTTATTCAAGGCTATATAAGTCATTACGATATAGGTGACAGTTATACATTTCAGCCAAGAGAAAAAAAGTAAAATGTCCTTTGTTTGTGAGGTGATTCTGCGTGCAGCGCAGAACAGTTTTGTTGATCGTTTTTATACTAAAGTCATTTTAAAAACGCTTGTAAAAAGGCTAAAGGGTAGAGATTATGAGATGGAGAAAAAAGTGTCATGAGTATATTCGTGCTGACCTGTACAGATATACAGGCTCAACTAAATTCCGTTCATTCTTAAAACAGTATTTTATCCGGGGACAAGGGTTCAGATTTTCAGTATGGCTCAGGATATGTCATTTTTCAAAACAGTCAAAGATCAGCAAATATACAGTTTTTCCATTTGCATATCTTTTCTATTGCCGTAATATGTTCAAATACGGTTTAGATATTTCTTATCATACAGAAATTGGTCCCGGACTGCTCATTTATCATTTTTCAGGGATCGTCTTCCGACCGGAAAAGGCAGGAAAAAATATTACTATTTCACAATGTACAACCGTGGGAATGACCTCGCATGACGGGAAAAAATCCTTTCCTGTTCTGGGAGACAATGTCTATCTTGCACCGGGGTGTGCAGTGATCGGAGGAATCACTGTTGGCAATAATGTGGCGGTGGGCACCAACAGTGTGTTGACAAAATCAGTTCCGGATGGAGCCGTTGTAGCAGGGATTCCGGGACATATTCTGTCCTATGACGGCGCGGCAGAATATATCAATCATCCTGTGTAAAAGGTGATCATTATGCGAATAAGCGAGAAATTGCTTAAATACATATTATTTGAATTTATAATTTGTATTTTTATGTTTTCAAGTGTCTACCTGATAAAAGGAGAAAATAATCAGTATCTTCTGGAAAGTGTTATCGGCTTTTTCACCATTCTCAATCTTGTGGGGTTCTTTTTTGAAATCAAGTATGTCGGCAGGGGTCTGTTCTCAGTTGCGTCGTTATTTGTTGTGCTGATGTATTTGTTTAATCTGGGACTTCCTATTTCAAGACTATTTGGCTGGATCGATGATGATATCGGTTTATACTTCATGAATAGAAGAATATATTCTATGGGCAAGGATTTATTTTTTGAGTACTTGGTTTATGGATTTTTGCTGATAACGATGCTTCAGTTTGGAATAGTACATTATTATTGCAAAAAACGCCATGACTTAGTTTTAAAGTCCCCGGAGGTGTTTGAACAAAATCTGAGTGATTGTAAACGCGTGGGCGTTATTATGATGATCATTGGATTGTTGCCATATATCTACGAAGAATCCTTCACTATCAGAAATACAATGATTTATGGCTATCAGAATGCTGAAAATACAGAAACCCTGAGCGGTACAGGGATTGGTCTTATGGGGAATCTCTTTGTTCTTGGGTTTATTGCCTATCTGTTTTCTATTCAGAAAAATAAAAAGTTATTTAATGTTCTGCTGCTATTGTTTTCAGCCTATCAGGTTGCCAGAATGTTTTTGACCGGTGACAGAAGTACCAGTATGGTGAATATTCTTGTTCTGATTCTGATGAGACATAAGCTGGTTTCTCCCATCAAAGGTCTTTCAGCTATTAAGTATGTGATTTTGGCTTATGCGGGTATGATTATTATCAAAGCAGTTGAACTGACACGTTCTATTTCTTCAACACGAGGAATCGATGAGGTCACCAGGGAATTGCTGCAGAAGAATATGCTTGCAGAAACGGTGTTTGAATACGGTGGTAATGTGTGGTGCGGAATGATGGTGTATTATTCTGTTCCATCCACAGCCTTTTTCCGGTTGGGAACAACATATCTCGCGGCGATGATCGGCAAGCCGTTATCTATTTTGAAAATTACGGACTATTTTCAAAAATATGCTGACTTTTCGGTATTTTTACAGGATGATGCAAGAGGATCGGTTATAGCATCTGTAAAAAGCTCCATGGGCGGCTCGTTTTCGGGAGAATGGTGGTATAATTTTGGCTGGGTAGGAATCTTGTTGATTCCGGTTTTTGGCTATTTTCTTGCGATGTTTTCTGATGCCTGCTTTGATAAGCGGAAAAATCCTGCTTTTTGTTCCTATTTGTTGTTTATTGCAACGAATGTATTGTGGTGGGTAAGACAGTATTTCACATCGGTTACATGGGCAGCTCTATTTTATGGGATTGTCACATGGCTCCTCTTTCAACTGGTTTCAAGAAAAAAAGCTGACACAGTTGGGAGAAAACTGATCAAATAAAGATTATTCCTATCATTCAGGAAGCAAAGAGGAAAACTATGAAAAAAAAGTTAGCAATCATTATTCCGGCGTATAATTGTGAAAAGGATATAGAGAAATGTCTGATCAGTATTCTGAAACAATCCGATGCGCATACCAGTATCATTGTTGTAGATGACGGGAGTAACGACAGTACCGGTGGGATCATTAAAAGCAAATACCCGGAAGTGATCTATTTTTATCAGGATAATCAAGGAGTCAGCGCTGCCAGAAACAAAGCGCTGGATTTTGCGGTGGATTATGAATATATCATGTTCGTTGATGCGGATGATTGGCTTGAGGATCATTGTCTTGAAACAATCAGACAAATACTGCATCAGAATTCTCCGGACTATCTTTTTTTTGACTGGAACGAGTATAAGATTATTTCAAATGAGTATGGCACCGTGCATTACAAAATGAATGCCTCTTTTACAGATCAGGTGACGATTGAGAACATCCGGAATCATTTGCTGCGCTCCCGCTCCGGAGGATGCCCGTGGGGAAAGGTGTTCAAAAATGATGTTATTCAAAAGCATCATATCAGATTTTTAAAGGGATTGCCTTATGCAGAAGACTATTTGTTCAATTTGGATTTTCTCAAGCATGCAGAAAGTGTAATTTATCTTCCGGAACCATTATATGTGTATAATTGCATGAATATCGGAGCCAGGGCAAAATTCAGGAAAAACTTTGCAGAAATTACCTTACGGATTGAAGATTATAAATTTAAACATTATTCAGACAGTCCCGAAAGCCTGCAAAGAATGAAAGCGGAGCTGGTGGATCAGTTTGCTGCTGTTGTTCGTAATTTGGGAAATAAAGCATTTTCCAAAAAGGAGAAAAAAGCCGAGTACCGCAAGCTTTATCTTTTTCTGAAAAAGCAAGGAATGAAGGTATCCGGAATACTGCGCACAAAAACACGGTTCCGGAACAAGTGCTTTTGTATGCTGATCATGCTTAGGAAATAAGAGGTCGACTTATGAAAATAGGTATTCTGACATTTCACAGAACAAATAATTATGGGGCTGTTTTACAGAATTTTGCCCTGATCAAGACAATTGAAAACTCTGGGCTTGGGGAAGTGCATGATATTGATTTCAGGGATTCTGCTCTTGAAAAGCCTTATGAAGTTACTATCTTTCCCAACACTAAGATGAACCCGGTGAAAGCGGTATATAATACCTTCCATAATCTCCGCTTTTATCGCAGAAGAAAACGTGGTGCCAAGGCTTTTGATACATTCCGGCACCAATATCTGAATATGACAAAATCCTATACGGCAGAGGAGCTGTCAGAAAACGCAGAGCCGTTTGACATATATATTACCGGAAGTGACCAGATCTGGAACAAAAACATTGTCAACCGGAACAAAACAGATTATACAGATATGATTTTTTCCCTTGGGTTTGTCCGTCAGGGAAGGAAGATTGCCTTTGCGGCCAGCGCCGGAAATGTAGAATATATTGATCCCGAAATTATGCAGTATATCTCATCCATTGATGAAATATCCGTCAGAGAAAAGAGTTTGTATGATTATCTTCATGGAAGGCTTAACCATAAAAAAATCTATCAGGTTTCGGATCCGGTTTTTTTGCTTGACAGGAATGAGTGGAATTCCTTTTTACCGCTGGAACGGGCTGTGAGACAAAAATATATTCTGATTTACTGTGTGGGTGTTCGTGATGAAGTGATCCGGAAGGCGAAAGTAATAGCAAAAAAAAATCACTGCAAAATTGTCTATCTTGATTATCGTTATCGTATATATCATAATGGTATCTGTATCTGTGACGGTTCTCCTTTTACGTTTGTGCAGCTGATCCGAGATGCCGAATGCGTGATTGCCTCTTCCTTTCATGCCACTGCGTTTTCCATTATTTTTGAAAAGCCTTTTTTGACTTACAGTCTTGCAGGCAGTGGAATTTTTGCTACCGGCAGCAGGATTGTTGGTTTACTGAACCACTACAAGCTTCAAGACAGACTGACTGATCCGCATGATGATGAATTGTCTGAAGTGAATATGCTGACGGAGGATTTAAAAAACTGTCAGCCGATTGTCGCTCAGGACAGGGTCTTTGCGTCGGAACTATTAATACGAATGCTGGAAGGGAGGAAGGCGGAGGATGATTTCCAAAATACTTGACGTGTTTTCCGGTCTGCATTATGATACGGTATTTCTCACCCGGGAAGCCGCGCACATTCTTTCGGAAGATCATGCAGCCGTCATAGCCGATGCCCGCAGCGCCATGTTTATGGCCTACGGCGCTCAGAGAATGAAACGGAAGGGCAGCATTCTGATTGTTTGTGAGGATGAGATCAGTCATTGCTATACCGGTTTGACGGAAGCCTGGTTTCAGAATGAACCGGTGGTGTTGATCGAGCTTTCTTCCCGGAAAAACAGCTATCCTTTTCTGGAAAGATGCACGAAGGGACAGTATTTTATGAACGATGACAACTATCGTGCAATTATTACTGATGCAATGAAAGATTGTATTAAGCCCATTGTTTTTTCCTATATTTCTGAATTAAATATAAAAACTGAACAGGAGATTCCGGATAAGGTTTTGAACGACTTATTGTCAGGCTCGTTTCCGGAAATTGTTATTGCCGGTTTCAAGCGAAAGGATCAGGAAAATGTGCGATTCTGGAGAGACTTATATGGAGCTTTATCAAAGTATTTTGGATATGTTCAGACGAATGACAGGAAGGTGCTGTTGGTGGCCCCCTCAGAGATCCTTGATTATGAACGAAATATATTTTATACACGTTATCTGAAGGAACGAGTAAAAATAATCCTGTTCGGAAAAATCCGTCCGGAGCTTGAAAGTCTGCTTCGCGGTTGTGGTATTTCATTTTATCGGACTGGTCTTCAGGATGCTTTGCAAAAAGCAACAGAGGAAAGCGGGGCTGTGATTTGCGTTGTGAGTGAGGAAATGCTATGTACACATCATTAAAAAATGTGCAGGTGCTGGTATCGCTGCTGAAGCAATACGGCATACATCACCTGGTATTGTCTCCGGGAACAAGAGATGTTCCCTTGGTACATACAGTGGAAACTGACCCTTTTTTTCAATGTTATTCGATGGTTGATGAAAGAAGTGCCGCTTATTTTGCTCTTGGTATTGCCGAAAGCACCGGTGAACCTGTAGGCTTTACCTGTACTTCCTCTACGGCAGCCTGCAATTATCTTCCGGCAGTCATGGAGGCTTCTGAGAGGAAGATCCCCTTGATCGCCCTTACTGCGGACAGGGATTACCGTCATTTGTATCAGATGGAGGATCAGATGATTTTACAAACCGGAATGTATGCCCCCTATACTTTCTGGAATGTTCAGCTTCCCACCGTCAGAGACAGGGAGGATGAATGGTATTGTATCCGGAAAGTCAATGAGGCCCTGATTGAATTGTGGGAAGGGTCGTGTCCGGTACAGATTAATTATGAGGTGATAAGAACAGATCTTTTTTATGACGGTGAGGTTCCGACATACAGAAAAATAAACTATCATCCTATTGATCAGATCACGGATTATACAGTCTTTGCCTCAAAACTGAAAAATAAAAAAATTCTTGTTCTGTGCGGTCAGTTATATGAAAAAAATGACAGACTGAAAAAAGCACTTGAGCTGTTTTCGGAGCAGTATAATGCCGTTATTGCAGCAGACTTGTTTTCTAATATGGATTCTGACAGATTTCTGCAAACGGTCAAGGTGACGGAAGCCATGGATGGGGATGAATTTGAAAACTATCTGCCGGATATTGTCATTACACTTGGCGGTCATAACTGGTCGTTTATCAAATACGCTTTGAGGAGAAACTCGTCAAAAATATCGCACTGGCATGTTTCGCCTGTTAAAGCTGTTGCTGATGGATTGATGGCGTTGCGTGAGTTGTTTATTGGCGGGGCAGACGACTTTTTTTCAGGGCTTGTACAGACAAATCAGGAAAAATGTTCTGACCATTCTTATTATAAGTTATGGAAAGAAAGAATTGATAGGCTCCAATATCCGGAAATGAGCTTTTCAAATTTTTCCGTCATCAAAGACCTGGCAAAAAGAATTCCGCCGGATTCTCTGGTGCATCTGAGTATTCTGAATAGTACGCGGATGCTTAATTTTGTTGAACTGCCGGTCAATGTCAAAGCATTCAGCAATCTGGGAGCTGACGGGATTGACGGGACATTGTCAACTTTTCTGGCGCAGGCGAGTCAATATGAAAAAATGTGTTTTTTGATCATAGGAGATCTCAGCTTTTTATATGATCTCAATGCCTCCGATATGATAAATCAAAAAAACATGCGAATACTGCTTATCAATAATTTTGCCGGCAGTGAGTTTCATAACAATTTTGGCGTTCAAAAGATCAGCACGTTAAACCAACACATAGCAGCAGGTCATCAGACGAGAATTGCCGATTTTTCTATGCTGTTTCATGCAGACTTTTTGACGGCTTCCAACCAGAAAGAATTGGATAAAGCATTGGATACCTTCGTAAAGGAAAGCGATAAGCCGATCATTCTTGAAGTTTATACCAACGCCGAAAAAGATGCTGCGGTATTGAAACAGTTTTACTCTCTCAATCGTATTTCAGATAAACATATTTATTGGAAAAAGGCTATGAAAAAAATAAAAGCAAAATTCACGAGGTGAACAATGTGGGGATTCGTGCAGCATTAAAACGCGGATTGAGATATATTGTCAAGGGTGTTCCGGTTGTAAAGGTTGAGGTCAATATCTCCCAGATAACGATGCCAGAGCTTTTGAAGGATAGACACATAATTATTACCGGCGGAGGCAGGGGTCTCGGTTTCTATATGGCTAAAAAATGTGTTGAGCTTGGTGCAGAAGTATTGATTACAGGAAGAAATGAGCAGACTCTTTTGGAGGCTTGTCAGAAGCTTGGAGAAAAATGTCATTTTCAGGCGAGGTTATTGCCTGCGATCAGGGAAATTACTTGCGTTGTGATTGGTAATGAGGAAAGCCATGAGTATAAGTATAAAAAAATTCGGTAATAAGTATAAAAATCTTTCGGCACCTGTAAAGGCATCTCTATGGTTTACAATCTGTAGTATATTGCAAAAAGGTATTGCTTTTATTACCACTCCTATTTTTACAAGACTGATGACGCCGGATCAGTTTGGCGTTTATTCGGTCTATATGTCATGGTACTCAATTGTTACTATATTTGCTACTCTGAATTTATATGCAGGTGTCTTTAACAAGGGCTTGATTAAGTATAAGGCAGACGAGAATAAATTCACCTCTGCATTGCTTGGGCTTTCGACTTTTGTAACGATAGGCTTGTTTGTTATCTATATCGTTGCCTTTCCATTTTGGAACAAATTAATTGGTCTTGACACGATCTATGTTATTCTAATGTTCATTGAGATCTTATTTCTGCCGGCGTATAATTTGTGGGCTGCTGCCCAAAGATTCAGATTCAAGTACAAAATGCTGATCCTGGTTACCATGATTATTGCTGTCGGTAATCCGGTTCTCGGAGTTTTGGGGGTTGTGATATCGACTGACAAAGCGTTAGCAAGAGTGATTACAACCGTTTTGGTTCAGGTTGCGGTTGGCTTGATATTATATATTCTTGCAATGAGAAAAAGCAAAAAGCTGGTCAATAAACAATACTGGAAATATGCGTTGGCCTTTAATCTGCCGCTGATTCCCCATTATCTGTCTTTGACGATACTTAATCAGGCAGACAGGATTATGATCAGCCATTTTATCGGGGATGGCGAGGCGGCAATCTATAGTGTAGCTTATTCCATATCTAATCTGATGCTGATCGTAATCAATGCCATCAATAACACCTATGTCCCATATACCTATCAGAAGCTGCATGAAAATGATCTAAAAAGCGTTGGAAAAAGCACCAATTTTTTGCTGCTATTTGTTGCGGCTATTTGTATTATCGTTATTTCGGTGGGACCTGAGGCCATTATGCTCGTTGCTACACCGGAATACTACGATGCCAGATGGGCGATTCCTCCCTTGGTAGCAGGAATCTATTATACATTTTTGTATCCTCTGTTTGGCAATATCGAGTTTTACTTTGAAAAAACAAAATATGTGATGATTGCCTCCTGTACGGGTGCAGCGGCAAATATTCTTTTAAACTGGATTTTCATTCCGATTTTCGGTTATTATGCAGCCGGCTATACAACGCTGTTCTGCTATTTGCTTTTTGTTGCGGGTCATTACTTCTTTTATAGAATTGTGTTGAAAAAATGTTCGGAAATCAAGTCCATCTATAATATGAAATTTATTGTTGTATGTTCGGCCTCTGTGTTTGCCGTCATGATATTGATGACCTGCGTTTATGATTTTCCGATTGTGCGGTACAGTGTCGTGGCTGCAGTTCTTATTGTGATGTTCTTAAAGCGAAAGTTGATTATTAGTAAGCTAAGGGATATTAAAAGAAAAAAATCGGACAAACATTCATAAGAATGCCATCCCACTCCCAACCTAATAAATGCTTCCGTGCTTAAAGCAATACAACAGGATAATCCCCCCGATTAATTATTTTAATTACGAATGAAATGATTTTTTGAAAGGAAACAGAAATGAATATATTAAGACTTTTTAGAATTATCTTAAGTATCCCTAAAACATTATATTTCAACTTTAGATGTTTCCCTATTAAATTGGCAATAAAGCTTCCTGTTTTCGTTTCATCAAACGTTCGCTTAGGCTCGCTAAAAGGAAACATTACTGTTAAAAACAATAAAAGATTTTGCGTAAAGATAGGATTGAGTGGAAGCAGAGGAATTTCTCCTAATCCAAAGGGATATTTTCACTGTGCAAAAAATGGGGGTATTGTATTTGATGGTAATGTATCTATTGGTTTAGCCAATTCAATCAGAGTTGAAAATGGAACATTATTCTTTGGAGACGGTTTTTCTTCAAATTCAAATTGCTTTTTTTCTTGCAGTGAGGGAATATCGTTTGGAAAAAATTGTCTGTTAGGCTATAATGTCAATATCAGGGATGCCGATGGTCATAGAATTATTATAAATGAAAAAGTATCAGCTTTAAAAAAGAAAATTGTAATTGAAGATCATGTATGGTTATGTTCGTATGTAGATGTTTTAAAAGGAAGCTATATCCGAGAAAACTCTGTTGTGGGGTATAAAGCTCTTGTATCATCAGAATTTGAGAAAGGCAATGTAATCATTGCCGGTATACCTGCAAAGATCATAAAGACAGATATTAATTGGCAGAAGTAAATATGAAGGCTTGATAAACGAAAAAGCTCTCCATCTTTGGCAAAAGTGGAGAGCTTTGTACTAAAAAAATAATTGTTATGAATACTGTGCCGTAACGTCTGTCCAGGAGACACTGTTGTCCTGATTGAAAACGAGTTTTCGATAGGTATTATTGGAATCACACACCACGATATCCCCATTAAGAAGAATTTCCGTCGGCTTCCATGCTGCATTTCCGCAAGAACCAACGACAACCTGATTGGATTTTGTCGCTCTTGCTCCCGCGCCGATGGCGCAGGAATAGTTGATATTGTCTGCGGACCTGGCGGCGCATCCGATACAGGTGTTGTGATGTCCGCTGCCGTTGACAACACCACCGTCATAACCGATGCAGACATTTCCGTCACCTGTTGGTGTGTTGGGAGAAACGGAAGTGTACATACTCAATGCACCAATCGCAACATTGCTGCTGCCGGTACCGTTCTGATATGCACGGTTGCCGACACAGGTATTATTGTTTCCTGTTTCAGAATGGCAAAACGAGTCCTCACCTAATGCTGTATTGCCGGAGCCCGTTGTATTGCCTGCCATACATCCCCAGCCCAAACCGGTATTATGGTCGCCTGTTGTTGTGTGCATCATACATTGATGACCAATCGCAGTGTTGTATTTTCCATAACTGTATTCGTCAGAGCTTTCT
>CACYCV010000026.1 GCA_902772955.1 uncultured Ruminococcus sp. | reverse complement strand
GAGGAAAGCTCTGATGAGGAAAGCTCTGATGAAGAGGAATCCGAGGATGAACCGGAAAACACTGAGGATTAATAAGCTATGAAACAATTCACAGGATTGATTGTGAAGGCAATCAGCGGCTTCTACTATGTTGAAGCCGCTGATGTGCTTTATGAATGTAAGGCAAGAGGTCTGTTTCGCAAAAAGGGGATCACCCCTTGTGTGGGTGACAAGGCAGTGATTTCGGTCTTCGAGGACGGCACAGCTTCTCTGGAGGAGATTCTTCCCCGGAAAAACGTGATGATCCGGCCGCCTTTGGCAAATCTTGACCGGCTGTTTATCGTATCCTCTCTGGCGGAGCCGGCGCCGAATCTGTTTATCATCGACAAAATGACGGCGGTAGCCATTTCCAAGGGGATTGAGCCGGTGGTGGTTTTTACCAAAACCGATCTGGCAGACGGGAACGACTTGCTGAAAATCTATCGGGATGCCGGTCTGACCGCTGTTGCCACCAGTGCGCATTCTTCTGCGGATCAGCAGACCCTGATGGAGCTTCTAAACGGGAAGGTATCCGCCTTTACAGGAAATACCGGCGTGGGAAAGTCCTCTTTGCTCAACAGGCTGTTTCCTGACCTGCAAATCGAAACCGGTGCGATCAGCAAAAAGCTGGGACGCGGTAGGCACACCACCAGACACAGCGAGCTGTACAAGGTTGGCGGAGGTTATGTGGCGGATACGCCAGGCTTTTCCACCGTAGATATCGAACGCTACGAGCTGCTGCTCCGGGACGAAATTGCCGGGTGCTTTCCGGAATTCCGCGACTATCTGGGACAGTGCCGGTTTTCCACCTGCTGTCATACAGGTGAAAAAGGATGTGCCGTGCTGGAGGCCGTAGAAAAGGGAACCGTTTCCCGTTCCCGATACAACAGCTATCAGGCAATGGTACAGGAGGTCAAGGATATTCCCGAATGGAAGCTGAAAACGAGGTGAAAGCATGAACGATCCATCCGCCGGTTTCTCACAACGCTGTGTCATTATCGGCGCCGCACCGGGAACCAATACAGACCTTCTTTGCCGCATGATATTGCCGGACGATTATGTCATCTGCGCAGACGGAGGTTTTACGGCGGCAATGGAAGCAGGTATTCCGGTGCATCTGCTGATCGGAGATTTTGATTCCTGCCCGCAGCCGGAACCGTCCGTTTGCGAAACCATGGTGCTGCCGGTGAACAAGGATGACACCGACACCCTGTTTTGTGTGCGGGAGGCCATTCGCAGAGGCTATACGGATTTTCTTCTGCTGGGCATGACCGGAGGCCGTCCGGATCACACCTTTGCCAATTACAGTGTGCTGCTGTATCTTGCCAACCGGGGACTACACGGCTGCATCCGGGATGAGCAGGCACAGTATGAGGTACTGCTGAATCAGGAAGCCCGTCTGCTGCAAAAAGCAGGATTTGGATTCGGTATTTTTCCTTTTGGCTGTCCGGAATGCAACGTCAGTCTCCATGGTTTTTTGTACGAAGCCGACCGTCTGACCCTCCGGGCGGAATTTCCCATGGGTGTCAGCAACACTGTCCTCCTGGACGATGCCAGAATCGTGGTTCACAGTGGTTCTGCCCTCTGGATGCTCTATGGGTTTCAGGATTGTTCCTGACACCACGAGGGAAGTTATCGTTCATGTAACCACCGGTGCGAGTCCGCAGGAAGTGCCCTTGGGGTATGATCCCACCCGCGGCATCCGCTCCTCACGCTCCTTGCGGAGCGTTCTGGAGCGGTTCTTTTTTGACCGGAAAAATGCTTCGCAACGTCCGTTTTCGGGGTTCTCAGGGGGACTTCTTCGAAAAAGTCCCCCTGCGCACACAAGATGTGACGAAAAGTTGCGAATGTGCCCGATGCTTTGTCCCTGACATCTATTGTAAAAAATTGTGTCAAAAAAGGCTGCGGGGAATAGTATGGTAGTGTAAGCAGCAGCATCCCGGAAGGCTGGAAGGGTGAGCCAAGCACTTTGCCTGAGCAAAACGGGATCCGCCAAGAAAAGAGGGAGATCCGTATGAGAAGATGTAGGAAAAGCCGGACCATGCTTGCCTTCAGTATCGGGCTGCTGGTATCACGCATTCTGCCGTCGGGCTGGCTGGTCATCGTGGTTGCCGTGCTGCTGGTCATCACTTCATTCTTCGGCAGCTTCTGTCGGAAATGCTGAAAGGGGTACTTACCTATGAAATTTGTCGTCATCGATCATCCGAAATTCTGGAGCTTTTTCCTCAGAAGAATGTTTGGCATCAAAAAGTCAAAACAACCGCTTGCCGGTGAACTCATGAAAACAGGAAATTGAAAGCAGACGCGCCTCCTATGGTGTTTCGCGCTCTGCGGAGTGCGCCCAGGGGAGACTTTTGCGAAAAAGTCCCCCCTGGACCCCCGAAAACGAACTTCGCAAAGCGTACTTCTGGTTATGATGCAACCACCCCAAAGCGGCGCGTAAGCGTCGTGTGGGTTGGAAGCCGCGGCAGTAAAGTCAGATACGGCAAAATCAAGCGGAACGAAGTGGAGCGCACCCGCGAATCGTCCTGTGCGGTCATATCCCAAGGGCACTTCCTGCGGGCGCGCGCCAGCGGGGTTGCATGTAAAATTTTTGGATAATGTTTGAAAATGAAAAGAGAGTGTGGTATAATAAAAAGGAATCCTTTTGGGCGGTGAAAATATGCTTAGACGTATTCAAGCTTGGGATGACAGAATGCTGATGCAGTTTGCCAGACGGCATACTCCCTTCATGAATAAATTGATGATTCTCATTACGACATCGGGCGATAATGGCTATATCTGGTTTGCGCTAACGGTTCCTTTTTTGCTGATGAACCGCTTTCGCCTGCTGGGTTTTACTATCCTTGCGGCATTGGGCATCGCCAGCCTTAGCGGGGAAATTATTATCAAACATATCGTTAAACGGATCCGGCCTTGTAATAAGGCTTTTGAAGAATATCTGCTTATCGAAAATCCTCCGCATTATTCCTTTCCCTCCGGTCATACCACCGCTTCCTTTGCCGTTGCTGCCGTTATGGCTGCAGTGTGCCCCGTCTGGTGTGGCTCGGTGGTGATTTATGCCTTTCTGATCGCTTTTTCCCGGCTTTACCTGCTGGTTCATTACCCTACCGATGTGCTTTGCGGTATGATTATCGGTACCGTCTGCGGTCTGATCGCCATCCCTGTTGCTCAGTCCATCCCTTTGTTTTCCTTTCAGATCGGGTGAAGCTCTTCTCTTCCCTTCTGGAAATGAAAATGCTTCCGCTGTGTGATTCGCCTCTCTTGTTCCGTGCTCTCTTGCCCGAGAGTGCGGATTTTTTTTTAAAAAGCTGCGAAATACAGTCACTCTTTGAACGTTCGAAACCTTTTTCAGAAAAGCAGAAAAGCAAATTGGTATAAATTGGTAATCTCGGACATATATATTAAAGTGTACCTACCAAAAAGAAAAAGAGGGATGCTATGGAACAAAAGAAACCAACAAATGGCTCCGTCCGGAATCTGCAAACCATGGTAACCATCCTGCTGATACTGATTGCGGGAATTGGGATTACACTGATAGCGCTGATGGCAGGTAACTGTTCACGCCGGGAGCTTCCTTCGGAGCAGGCGGTACAGGCTGCAACGGTTTCGGCGCAGGAAACAGACCCGGATGCAGTGCTGTGGGAGGGAAGTGTCGCTTCCGGAGAAGGGGAGGCAGCCGGAGGAAAGGGTATCCGGATTCCGGGATATCCCACGCTGAATCTGCCGGCGAATACGGTACAGGTACCGGTGTTTCTGCTGAATCCGGAGGGAAATCCCTGCTATTTCAGATTCAGTCTGACGCTGTCGGAAACGGATGAGGTGCTTTGTACCTCAGGACTTGTCCCTCCGGGACACACGCTGCAGAGCATGACCCTGTCACGTCCCCTGGATCCCGGCAGCTATGAGGCTGTCATCGGGATTGCCACCTTTTCCATGGAGGATCAGGCGCCGATGAACGGTGCCAACGTCCATACGACATTGATTGTGAAGGAGGAAACAGCATGAAGCGGCTGTATCAAAGCCTTGTCTGGTGCTGTGCGCTTCTGACGGCAGGTGCGTCACAAGGCGTTCTTTCCGGTTCCGGGTGGGGCACCATGACGGTTCAGGCGGCGGATGCCGTGGCCTATTTGGATGAAAACGGAGACGCTCGCACCACCGAAAGCTATACACTGGTGAACCGGCAGACTACCTGGAACAGCGGAACCTATGTGGTCAGCGGCACAAAAACTATTTCCTCCCCTGTCAGGGTAACCGGCAATGTGGTGTTGATTCTGACCGATGACAGCTCCTTGGAGGTGATCGGCGGCATTGACGTGCGAAAGGGCAGCCGACTGACGATTCTTGCCCAGAGCAGCGGTTCCCATCGGGGAATCCTGACAGCGGACGCCAGTGAAAGTACCGATCACGCGGGAATCGGCAGCGGACAGAGTCATTCGGATGCCGGAACCATTGTCATCGGCGGCGGTGAAATTATTGCCAAGGGCGGTTATTGTGCAGCGGGAATCGGCGGCAGTGCCTTTGGAAGCGGGGGAACAATTACCATTACCGGGGGAACGGTCACAGCTGTACCCGGAATGTACGGAGCGGCAGTCGGAGGCGGATACTACGGCAGCGGCGGTGTGATTACTGTCAGCGGCGGCAGGGTCATTGCGGATGCCGGCAAAACCTCCAAGGGGGAGAGTAATGTGGGTGCTGCAGGCATCGGCGGCGGCAAGGGAGGTGGTTCCGGGAAAATTACCATCAGCGGAGGTATTCTCACAGCCCACCCCGCGTCATCGGAATTTCTGACCGTCGGGGCAGACAGCATCGGCAACAGTGCGATTGCTAATTTTCTGGAGATTCCCTCTCATGTGACCGTTACCGGGGGGAAAATCAATTACCAGGGGGTATCCTATCTGGTGGTGATTCCCGATGAAGTAACGGTAGGGGAGACGCTGACCGTTTCCGCGGAGCAGGTGATTTTGCCGGAGGAACAGGAGCTGACCATTCGTCTGGAATGTGAGGACACGGATCAGGGCGCCTTTTTGCTTCGTACTTCTACCGGAACACTGCGGTACACGCTGCAGAATAGTCAGGGGCAGTCCGTACAGAATCACGACACCGTCCTGACGGTGAGTGCTGCCGAGGAAACGGCCAGCGCCACTCTGACAACAGCCCTGGCACAAACGCCGGAATATGCCGGAACCTATCAGGGAAATCTGACCTTCCGCATTGAGGTTTAGCATTTCTTCTGAGGTATTACCCAACATTTTATCCAATGGAACACTTTGCTAAGGCAAAAGTTTTCGCTCAAGCCTTTTTCAAAAGGCTTGCAGGGTCCAGGGACAGCGTCCCTGGGCACACTCCGCAGAGTGCGAAACTCCAAAGGGGCGATGCTTTCCCCGGCTTCGGATGGAGCCGATCAGATAAAGGACTGCTGAACGTTCTTTTGTCAGTGCTGCTCCGGCAGTTTCCGGAATAATAGCACGGAGAAAGGAACGGGAGGCGGTTCAGAAACCACCAATATAAAAAAGGAGTGCATGGATCATGAAAAAAGCTTTTGCGATTCTGACAGCAGGTGCGATGACGGCGTCTCTCTCCCTTTCGGTGTCGGCGGCAACGATTGTTCCCGATAACACCACCGGGAATACCACCGTCAAATATCAGGTGAATCCGTCCTATATCGTGGAAATACCCGCGGAGGTTACGCTCAAAAGCGATCAGGCTGTTACGGACAGCCTGAAAATCTATGGCGAGGATGCCAATCATCCGGTGTTGATTGCCTCTAATCAGGAGGTGCAGGTCAGTGTCAACGGATCTTCCGCTTTTAGCGTGACCTATGCAGACGATACTCTGGAATATGACCTGACGGTGGAGGATACCGTGATTGCTCCGGGGGATCAGGTGGCGTCTGCCCGTTCCAACCAGACGGCTGAGAAAACCCTGAGCTTCTCCGCTCCTAAATCCACCGCCGTTTATGCGGGTGAATATACGGGCGCCATTACCTTTGATGTGACCCTGGCAACCGTGTGAACGGGGGAATGACCATGAACAAGTGCCTTGGGGTTCTGGCTGTGTGCAGTGCGATGGGATGCCTGTCATTGCCTGTTCCGGCGGTCAATCAGAACACCCATGTCCGCCTGCTGGTTATGCCGGAATATACAGTGGTAATTCCCTCCGACACGGCAGTTCCCTATGGCGCCGGTATCACCGACTTTGGCGCGGTGGGACTTTCCCGGGCGGTTCTTCCTCCTGAGGGAAGGGTCAGGATTACCCTTTCTCCCGGCGCTTCTCTGAAAAACCGCCGGAATGCAGAGGATGATATTCCCTATCGCATTTGTGACGTCAGCGGCGCATTGTTTCGGGAGGGAACCTACTGCCGGGAAGGGGAAACCACCAGTCTGACTATCCGGATCAACGACGATGACTGGCAGGCTGCCCTGGGAGGCGCCTATGCCGATACCGTACAGTTTGACGTGACTTATGAGACGGCAGGGCGGAGGTGAGAGGATGTTCAGACGCATCACAGCGCTGCTGATTGGCGGTTGTCTGTTTTTTTTCGGAGGAATCATAGCGGCAGCGGCTCCGGAAATTGAAACCCGGGTGCCTCTGACCCACACGGTTACCCTGCAGGTAATCGGTTCCGGCAGCGTCCGGACGGGAGATAAAACCATTTCCCGAAAGCTTGTGCTGTCCCGCCGTGAGACGGCGCTCTACACGCTGCAGCCGGACGATAATGCCGAATTCTGCCGGTTGTATTATAACGGCCGGGAGGTAACCGATCAGGTGGAGGAAGGATGCTTCCTGGCTGACCCGATTACCTGTGACAGTGAAATGACAGCGGTGTTTACTTCCGTCAAGCCTCCGGAGGAGGGGCAGGAAAGAGGCATGCCCATACCAGATAAGGGGGCAGTCTCCACCGGAGACAGGTCCTATGTGGGATGGCTTTTGGGAACAGCACTCATCGCAGTCGGTGTGATCGGAATTCTTTTGTACCTGGGGTACGCAAAAAGAAGACGAAAATAAAAGAAAAGGCCGGTGAAGCATTCGTGCTTCATCGGTCTTTTCGGAGTGTGTTGTTCAGGAGATGTTTTCATCAAGAGCAAAGCTGCTCATATTTCTATTAAGCTTTGCGTTGACTTCCTCCACGTCCTTCCAGACGGTGACGGTAGGCTCAGAATAGGTGATTTTTTGTCCGCCAAAGGAATCTTCCTCGAGTTTGACCACCAAATAGCTATAGAGCAGCTCTATTTTGCCGGACTCTATCTGATAACGTGCGCCGGCCGGCCGCTTCTGATACAGAAGAAGGTCACGGTCGATGGCGGATTTCCGGCTGCCGTTTTCCGCAATATTCACCAAGGATGTGCTGTAGCTGTTAGCGTCCTTGAAATAGAGATAGGAGCCGTCGATGTTCATTGAATAAGGATTGCCAAGATGCTTGTTTTCGGTTTCGAAGCAAACGGTTTCCTTTCCGTCCGACAAATTTCTGCTGTAGAGATGGGCTGGCTGTCCGATTTCGTTTCTGTCCAGATAATAGAGGGTGCTGCCGGAGCTGTCAACGGTATAGGCCGAACAAAGCTGACCGGTAATTTTTTCCGGCTGACCGCCGCCTGTGCTGACCCGATAAAGTGTATATTTTTCCGTATCATTGGAGGCTTTGCGGAAATAAATCCAGTCCCCCACCACCGTGATGTCTCTTACGCCGTACCGTACCAGATCGGCGTTTCTGTCGTTCTTGGCCGCATCAAAGGTGATTTCCGCAATTTTCTGGCTTTCGCTGCCGTCACTCTTGGATTTATAGATGCCGGTAACAGAGGTGTCCACATTTTCCGGCTGTTCCTTGGTGGGAGCAAAACCGCTGTTGTAATAATAGAACCAATCATCCTTACAGGTACAATCATTTGCTTTCAGGGAAGAAACCCATTCTATTTTGCTGCCGTCCTTGGCAATGCGAAATACCTTCCCGTCCAGCGCACTGAATTCGTTAAGATACTCCGCATTGATGCGCAGAGGAACATAGATATAGCCGTCATTGCCGTCCACAAAGCCGACGATGCCATACCATAAAGCACCGGCTCCTCGGTCTAACACTTCTTCTTTGGCTTTTTGATAAAATTCGTCGTGCTTCTGCTGCATCACCTCGTCCGTATGGGCCTTCAGATAGTCAGGCAGCCGGTCTTCAACTGCTGATTCTATGTCAAGATCACCAAAATCCTCGTCCGTTTTATTTTCTTCGAGCAATTTCTCCGTTTCCTCTCGCAGCTGTTCGGTCAGGTACGTCTTTGCCACAGACTGCATGCGTTCCTGAATGGCTGTTTCAAACTCGCCTGCCTCGGTCAGTGCCGTTTCTGTCAGCGAATACAAGGCGGTTCCTTCATACAATGCCTCCTGTTTGACAACCGCAGGTTCAGTAAAGGTATCGTGATAAACAAACACTTCGTGATCCGTATTCATGGCATATATATCCGTGTCGTTGCTGACTAATGCTGATCCTTGAAAAAGGAGTTCTTTTGTATAGGTTTCTTCCTTTCCGTCCTTTTCCTCTTTCTGTTCAAAGACAACCGGCTGGACATTGTCGTTCTCACCGATCAGGAAAAGCATGTGGCCGTTATTGTAATAGGTTCCACTGTTGTTACTGAAAACGACTTTGTCAGGTGTTCTGGCATCGGTAGAATCTTCATGATTCTTCGATTGACAGGAAGCCATGGAAAAAGCCATCATCAGTGTCAGCAGCCATGCGGCCGCGCGTTTGCATTTCATTTTGATCATCCTTTCCGAAAATGATTTGGCAGAATGTTAATCTAAAAACAATATAGCACACCCTGATGGTATTGTCAAATTCTTCCGTGCGGCGGGTGACCCCGCTGGACGTGTTCGCGGTGCGTGACCGCACAGGACGTGTTCGCGGCAGCGCTCCACTCCGTTCCGCT
>CACYCV010000025.1 GCA_902772955.1 uncultured Ruminococcus sp. | reverse complement strand
GCGGTCACGAAACCGCCGGTTATCGTGATCTTTCCGCAGGTACTGCTGGTTTCTGCACTGCCGATGCCTGCGCTGCCTTCACCGCCGTTGGCAGTCACGATGCCGTCGGCTATGGTGATGTTTCCGCATTTTAACCGCATTCCACTGCCGATACCAGCAGCATAGCCATTGCTGCTTGCTTCAAGAGAACCGTGGCCTTTAATCGTCAGCGTCTTGCCTTCGGGAACATATACACCGGGATAATCTTCACATCCGCCTTTGACCTTATTTACCCCCTCCAGAAGGAGTGTACCGTTACCCTCAAGGGTAATGCCTGCCCAGGAGTGGTTCACATCATTCGCTATCGCCGTAATATCACAGCTTTTGAGCGTTACAGATGCACCGTCAGCTATTGTGATATGGGCGTCGGCATTTGCTTTACCTGTGAGCGTTTCGCCGTCCTTCGCCTGATAGGCACCGTGTAGGTTGGTAATATTTGTCGCTGTCCCCACCGTGACCATACACACGGCTGTTCTGCCGCTTGAGGCCGTTGCGGTTATGGTAGCCACGCCTTTGGCTTTTCCTGTGACGGTGCCGTCCGATGATACGGCTGCTACGGCAGGATTACTCGAACTCCATGTGACATTCCCGATTGAACGGATCGTCCGGTCTTTTACAGTGAGCTTCTGGGTTTCTTTGAGAAAAAGGAACAATGACGGTTGATCTATGGTGATCGCCGGATTGTCCTCTATGGACACGTTAAAGGTAACGGTTCCCCAGTATGTGCCGGCATACTTTATTTCCGCTGCCGCCGCCGCTGTAGGACTGTTGAATGTCAGTGCTGCAGTCTTGTCGGTGTTGGTGTTTTCCTCATTGGCATAGAAAAACAAGGCATTGTTGGTAAGTGCATAGCTTTTGTTATCGTTGGGGTATTTCGCACTTATCCCGTACTCCAATTTGTCGTCTGCCAGCGAAAGTGTGAATTTTCCGTCACTGTCACCCTGAATTTTCACACAGACACACTTGTCAAAGCCGAGAGCTCCACACTCATCAACGCTGACATTGGCTGTCTGTCCGAGAGATACCGAGGCAGGGATCGTCACAGTATAATACATATTCCTTGCTGTAGCGGTAAAAGTAAAGACACCTGACGATGTTGTCCCTCCTTGAGAAGAGTAACTATCACCGATTGAGTGAAAAATATCTTTTCCGTCCAGCCGTACAAGATAATCTACTGATCTGGAACGAGCCTGTGCCGGAAGCTGGAAATTGATCTGCTTTTCCCAATAATTCTTTCCGCTTTTCCTGAATGCCGCGACCTCTTCATCTGAGATCTCGCAGGAGGCACATCCGTCTCCTATCATGTCCGGAAAACTATTTAACGTACCATTTAATTTATAGTTTTGGTTTTGGGAAAGCTCTTCCTTTTTGCTGTCGGTATAGGCATAATAGATCGTTATTTTGTCAAGATCGGCACCCAGGTCGAACTCTTCAAAATTCACATTGGTGATCCTGACCCTTGCAGTCGCATTCATAGAGGAATCGACAGTAACCTCCAGCCCGATATCCTCCGGTTCAACCGCACAAGACGGCAAACACGCCAACAATAGCAGCACGAACACAAAGAAAAGCCACTTTGTTTTTTTCACTTTCTCACCTCCTTACTTTGCAATCAAAATCGTCTCAACGTTGGCACCGTTAAGGGGTGTTTTTCCGTCAAGTGATAATGTCGTAATTTTGATCACCGCTGGATACTCGCCCTCCGCAAGAGGTTTAGAAAGCGTTACCGACGAAATGGATTTGCCTGGCTCCACATACTTCGATTCGTAGATTGTTTCGTCACCGTCTTTCAGCGCGATCTCAAATTTGAAGTAACATGGATTCCCCTCCGGATTCAGCAATGCCATTGTGACATCCGTGGTATCCTTTTCAATCGTGATCGACGGATATCCGGGTATCTTGATTCCCTGTGCAGCACCTCCCTTGTCTTCCGGCTTTGAACCTGTGTACTCTCCGGCATTGGGGTCAAGTTCAACATTTGCGCCGGACTGTGAGGTCTGCGCCGTCTGTGATGACGGGGGTTTCTCTCCGCCAAACCAGCTGTTCCAATTCAGCTCGATCAAGACACCTCCGCCGACCAGCAGCACTATCAACACGATAATGATGATGTGCTGCTTCTTGAGTACGATACCGCCCTCCGCAGCGTTTTTATCTCCGTGCTTACCGGAATTTTCACTCATTCGTTTTCACCTCCCGAAAACAGCAACCGCCACATCGGCTGCCTGAAAACACGCCAAGCGCATAATGAATACCATATTCATTAAAAAAGATTGCTGACAAGAGCCTTCAGTTTCGCAGTTCTTTTTTCAGAATATTACAAGTAAATTATACAATAATGTACCAAAAATACAACAATAATATATCTATTTTTACTGTCAGTTTTCATATTTTTTATTATTCTTTGTTTCAAATATAACTCGTCATGTAGCGGCAAGCTGCCGCTCCCGTGGTACCAACAACAGATTGAACTTCCGTTATCCCACTTTCTATCCTTGTCTACAACTGCAAAGAAGCAGGCACGGGTACTCTGATAGAATAACCGTACCTGAAAGTCCATGCAAATACTTCGTCAACAACGATAAGAGATAGTGTTTACCGATTGCTGCAAAGCTTATTCCGCAGCGAATTTTGGAAAGGTTTCCCCTGGGAACCGGCAGGTCAAAATGGATTTCCGTGGGCGGTTGACTTTTTGCAGAATCATGGTATAATGGGGGAT
>CACYCV010000024.1 GCA_902772955.1 uncultured Ruminococcus sp. | reverse complement strand
TCCCAATATTCCGGAGAAGAAAGTTGATTTCCGTGGCCGTGTTTTTTTAAAGTTGATTCATGGAGAAATATATGGTATGATAAAATGAATTCGTATATGAGTTTTCCTGGGCAGGATTCTGATTGACGAACCCTGCAAGCCTTCAGAAAAAGGCTTGAGCGAAAACTTTTATCTTTACGAAGCGGTCTTCCTGTCAAAACGCAACCGCCCCAAAGCGGCGCGTAAGCGTCGTGTGGGGTGGAAGCCGCGGCAGTAAAGTCAGACACCGCACAACCGAGCGGAACGGAGTGGAGCAAGGCGCGAATTGTCCTGCGCGGTCACGCGCTGGTGCAAAGCCCCAAGATAAAGGAGAAGGAAAAGACTGAGGTAAGGAAACGGTGAAGTGAAATGGCAATGATTACAGTCAGTCAGCTCTCGATGGAATTCGGAGAGCAAAGGCTTTTTGAGAATATGTGCTTTGAAATACAAAAGGACGACCGGATCGGATTGATTGGCGTTAATGGCTGCGGAAAAACAACCCTGTTCAAGCTGCTCACCGGAGCCTGTACCCCCGCCGGCGGGGAAATTATTCTGCATCCTTCTGCCCGCATCGGATATATGGAACAGCACGTTTGCAGAAACCTGGATATTTCTGCCTATCAGGAGGTGCTTTCCGTTTTTCAGGATCTGATTGAGGCAGAGGTTGAACTGGAACTGCTGGGAGAAAAAATCGCTGCCGGCGTCGGACATCTGGATGCTCTGGTGGAACGTCAGGCACAGCTGAATGACCTTTTTTCGAAAAGAGAGGGTCTGACCTTCCGGGCAAGAGCAAGATCCGCATTGCTGGGTCTGGGATTTGATGACGAACACATGAATCTGCCGATCCGCTCCCTCAGCGGCGGACAAAGAGCCAAGCTCCAGCTGGCTAAGCTGCTGCTGTGCGATGCCAATCTGCTGCTGCTGGATGAGCCAACCAACCACCTGGATACCCATGCGGTGGAATGGCTGGAGAATTTTCTGATTCACTCCGGCTGCGCCTATCTGGTGATCTCACATGACCGCTATTTCCTGGATCGGGTCACTACCCGTACCTTTGAACTGGAGCATCAAAAAATGACCGCCTATAAGGGCAATTATTCGGCTTATCTTCCTCAGCGGGACGAGCGAAGACTGTCCTCTCAGCGGGTGTATGACAATACCGTCCGGGAAATTAACCGCCTGGAGGGAATTGTGCAGCAGCAGCGCCGCTGGAACCGTGAAAAAAATATCCGTACCGCCGAAAGTAAACAGAAAATCATCGACCGGCTGGAACGAAACCTGGAAAAACCGGAGGCTCTGCCGGAGGGAATGCGCTTTCAGCTTGATGTGGCCGGACAAAGCGGCGAGGATGTGCTGGAGGTCAGTGATATTTCCCTGAAATTTGACGGGGTGCCTTTGTTTGAACATGTCTCTATGGAAATACATCGGGGAGAGAAAATCTTTATTCTTGGGCCTAACGGCTGCGGCAAAACCTCTCTCATCAAAACTCTGCTGGGAGAATATCAGACCGGAAGCGGAAGAATCCGATTCGGCGTGGGTGTCAAAAAGGGCTATTATGACCAGATTCAGCGCGGAATGGACAGCACAAAAACCGTTTTTGAAGAAATATCCGACCGCTTTCCTTCGATGACCAATACCCAAATCCGAAGTACTCTTGCCCGGCTGCTCTTTAAGAATGACGATGTGTTCAAGCCCCTTTGTACCCTCAGCGGTGGCGAACGTGCCAAGGTGCTGCTGACGGAGCTGATGCTGTCCGGCGCTAATTTCCTGCTGCTGGACGAACCTACCAACCACCTGGATATCAATTCCTGTGAGGCGCTGCAAAAGGCACTGGAGGACTATGAAGGCACCCTGCTGATTGTGTCCCATGACCGGTACCTGATTAATAGCCTCGCCGATAAAATTTTCTACCTTACTCCGGAGGGAATCAATATCTACGAGGGAAATTATGAGAGCTTTCTGGAAAAATACCGCCCCTTTGAGGCGGAACCCACCAAAAAACAGCCCGCTCCAGAAAAGCAGCCAGACTATAAAAACAAAAAAGAACGGGATGCTCTGCGAAGAAAAAACAAGGTCCGCCTGGCCAAAACGGAAGAGGAGATTGCCCGTGAGGAGGAAAACGTGGCTGCTCTGAACGAAGCAATGAACTGTCCGGACACCGCCTGTGACTATGAAAAAACTCTTGCCCTGACCGGGCAGTTGGAAGAAGCACAGCGCCGGCTGGAGGAGCTTTATGCCGAATGGGAAAGTCTGAGTCTCTGGCTGGATGAAAATCCCTGAAGCAAAGGACATAACCTGGCAGGAAACATCGACAGGTTCTGATAGACCGGATTGCCGGAGCATCTTTTTTGGGCAAAACAAAAACCGCCCTCTGTACTCCTGACGGAGGGCAGAAAGCGGAAAACAGCCTCTCTTTTCGGCCGACCTGATCAGGACGGCTGATTGGTTTCATTCAACAGAAACGGGCGGATATCCTCCAGAAATTCCTCCGGCGGATTGACATCCGGAATCTCCAGAGTCATGGGATTGGTAATATCCAGACTGATAATACCGATCAGGGAATGGGCATCAATCGTGTAGATGTCAGAAATCAGATTGATCTTCAGTTTGTCATATTTGGCTGTCATGGCCGCAAACTGCTTGACATGGGTAAGGTCCTTTAAAAATATTTTGGCAGAATACATAGTTTGACCTCCATCCTTCCGGCTCTGTTCATTTTTCGGTTATTCTCCCGTTTTCGGGTGTTAACGACAGTATCATTGTACCAGTTTCCGATGGATTGGTCAACTGAAAAAGATGCTTTTTGTCACAATTTCATGCTTTTTTCAAAATTTTGTATGGTTGGTTATGATTTACTAAAGACAGTGTCGATTTTAGTCGACTCTGACAAGGAAGAAGGTTGCCACATGAAAGTCAAAGTACTAACACTGGGCTGCAAGGTCAATCAGTATGAATCCCAGTCCATGATGCACG
>CACYCV010000023.1 GCA_902772955.1 uncultured Ruminococcus sp. | reverse complement strand
TCAAGGGGGACTTTTGCGGAAAAGTCCCCCTTGACAATCCCCGAAAACGAATTTTTTCCGTTATTAGTTTCACGGATTCAGGTGTTATTCTTTGATGGAAAAAACACAAGTTTTTTGGGAAAGGGGTTCGGGGAATAACCCTTTTTTCAAAAAGGGTTTTCCCCGGCAGGGTTTGGGACAGAGTCCCAATATTCCGGAGAAGAAAGTTGATTTCCCTGCACGCGCCCGTCCGAAGGTTGACTTTTAGGGAACCTTATTGTATAATGGGAGCAAGTTAAAATTGGGAATGTCCGGAAAACGCCATGGGTATGCTAACAGCAGCATCAGAAAAGCTGAGGAAGTGCTGTCTTCTGCCAGGTGTTTTTTGCTTCCGGTTTTTCCAGACCAGAAGGAGGTGCTGAAGAATGAAGTATGTATGTGAGGTCTGCGGCTATGTGTATGATCCCTATACCGGCGACGTCGATCACGGTATTGCAGAAGGAACTCCCTTTGAGGATCTTCCCGATGATTGGACCTGCCCCCTCTGCGGCGTAGAAAAAGAGAATTTCTCACCTGAAACCTGATACTGCCAATCATTTCCCCATTTGCTGCTTTTATTCGGCAGAAACGGGGTGCCCTGCGGGGATCCTGGTTCCCGCAGGCTGAAACGATTCCGAAGGAGGGAACGATGCTGTTTCCTCCTTAATTCTTATATATGGGGGGTTCTGCACACCGGCTTCTCCCGGCATGAGAAAAATTCCCTCGCAAACTCCAACGAAAGGCAAATGTCCCTATGACAAACACATCTGTACCACACTGGGACGGCCGTCGGTATTATTCCCTCGACTGCTACCTGAAACGAACCTTTCATGAAAAGCTCTATAAGCTTTCCCTGGATGCCGGCATGACCTGCCCCAACCGTGACGGAACCGTTGCCAGCGGCGGCTGTATCTTTTGCAGCAGCGGCGGATCGGGAGAATTTGCCGCCGACAGAAGCCTGTCTGTGGAGGAACAGATTCAACAGGCAAAGGAAACCGTGAGCCGTAAATTCAGCGGCAGCCGATACATCGCCTATTTTCAGGCATTCACCAATACCTACGCGCCTGTGGATGTTCTCCGGGGGCTGTTTTATCCGGTCATTCAAAGGGAGGATATCGCCGTCCTTTCCATTGCGACCCGTCCCGATTGTCTGGAGGATGAAAAAATCGCCTTACTGAAGGAATTGCGGCAAATCAAGCCCGTATGGGTGGAATTAGGGCTGCAGACTATTCATCCTCAAACGGCACAGCACATCAACCGGGGCTATGAACTGCCCTGCTTTGACAGCGCCGTCAGACGGCTGAAGGACGCCGGCATGGAGGTCATCGTGCATACGATTCTGGGACTTCCCTTTGAAACCCGTGAGGAAATGCTGCAAACGGCAGACTATGTGGGACGCAGCGGTGCCGACGGCATCAAGCTGCAGCTGCTGCATATTCTCGAAAATACTCCCCTGGCCCAATGGTACCGCAGCGGCCTGATCCGGCCGATGACAGAAGAGGAATATCTGTCAATAGCGGCAGAAATACTGGCCGTTCTTCCCCCTGATATGGTGATTCACCGGCTGACCGGAGACGGGGACAAACGGATCCTTCTGGCACCCCGCTGGAGCGGGGATAAGCGTCATGTGCTGAACGCCCTGCAGCATGAGCTGAAAATCAGAGGACTGTATCAGGGCTGCGCTTTTCGGAAATAGGCCTTTTCAAAAACTTCATATAATATTAACAAATTCGTTATATTTCTTTCGTGCGAAGGAAGTCATAATATGCTATAATAGTTTTTACTGTGCAAGAAGGATGCACGACTGCCCGGCAGCATCGGTAAAGCCGCCGGCAATCCCATCATAAACGGAGATGATAACCATGTCAAACGCCGATCTCTTTCGCATCACGCCGGAGCTGAAGGAACTCAGCAGGCTGTGCGAGATACACGGAAAAATCGATAAAGATCTTTACACCAAATACGATGTCAAAAGAGGATTGCGGGATATCAACGGAAAAGGCGTCCTTGCCGGTCTGACTGAAATATCAGAAATCTGCTCCAGCAAAACCGTCAACGGCACCACCGTTCCCTGTGACGGCAAGCTCTATTACCGCGGAGTGGACGTGGAAGAAATCGTCAAAGGATTTATCCACGATGACCGCTTCGGCTTTGAAGAGGTCGTCTATCTGCTGATGTTCGGTCATCTGCCCAACCGGGAACAGTTCGAACAAATCAATCGTCTGCTGGCCAATTACAGAAATCTTCCTCACTACTTTACCCGTGACGTCATTCTCAAAGCCCCCAGCAGCGACATGATGAACGCTCTGGCAAGATGCGTTCTGACACTTTATTCCTATGATCCCCATGCAGATGACACCTCCCTGCCCAATGTTCTGCGGCAGTGCCTGGAGCTGATTGCCATTTTCCCGGTGATTTCGGTCTACAGCTATCAGGCCTACAATCATTACCGCAGAGGACAGAGCCTGATCATACATTCCCCTCAGCCGCAGCTTTCCACCGCCGAAAACATTCTCTATATGCTGCGTCCTGACTCCAGATATACCAAGCTGGAAGCCAAGCTGCTGGATATGTCTCTGGTGCTTCACGCAGAACACGGCGGCGGCAACAACTCCTCCTTCACCACCCATGTGGTCACCTCCTCCGGCACCGATACCTATTCTGCCATCGCTGCAGCTTTAGGTTCCCTCAAAGGGCCTAAGCACGGCGGCGCCAACATCAAGGTCGTCAGAATGTTTGAGGATATGGAAAAAAACATTTCCGATTTCAACGATGAAGACTCCGTCAGGGATTATCTGACCAGGCTGCTCCACGGAGAAGCCTTTGACAAAACCGGCCTGATTTACGGAATGGGTCACGCTGTCTATTCCATTTCAGACCCCCGGGCGAGGGTATTCAAGGGCTTTGTGGAAAAGCTTTCGGAAGAAAAGGGCCGCATGGACGAGTTCCGTTTGTATTCCATGGTAGAGCGTCTGGCGCCTGAGGTAATTGCCAAGGAACGCCGCATTTACAAGGGTGTCAGTGCCAATGTTGACTTCTACAGCGGCTTTGTGTACAGTATGCTGGATCTTCCGGCAAAGCTGTTTACCCCCATTTTTGCCATTGCCAGAATTGCCGGCTGGTCTGCTCACCGCATGGAGGAGCTGGTCAATTCCGGAAAGATCATCCGTCCTGCCTACAAAAACGTGCACGACCGCATTAAATATACCGATATTGCCAACCGCTGATTCTGTCAGCAGAACGCCGTCCGGCGGTCACGCGCCCG